>JAEUKG010000007.1 GCA_016794325.1 Myxococcales bacterium
GAGCCGGGCGAGGCCTCGCGCGAGGAGCACGAAGAGGACGATCTGGAGGGGCATCCCGAGGACGGACACGATGACGTTGGTCCGGAACATCGACTCGATGCCGTCGCGCGCCGAGACGAACGAGGCGACGCTGGTCGCCCCACGCCAGAGCACCTGCACCCCGATGACCGCGAGACCCCACACGAGGAGGGGCTTGTAGGCGTCCGGGCGATGCCGCCGAACCACGGTCGCGATGACCCACACGATGGCGATCTCACCCCCGAGCGTGAGGAGCGCCGAGAGGCTCGACGTGAGGGTCATGAGGTTCTGCCACTCGTGGGTCGAGTCCATGGAGAGCTTCGTAGCGGGAGTGGTGGCCCGAGGCAACGCGGGGCCGTCAGCGGCCCGCGTAGCGTCCAACTGAAGAGAATCACGTGCTATTTTTGGCTTGGCAAAACAAACAGTCTTGACTGTTTGTTTCTTGGGAGTACATCCAGGCCATCATGGCGACGCAAGCCGAGCGCAGCCGGGCGACCCGCGAGAAGCTCCTCGACGCGACCGTCGCGTGCCTCCTGACCCGGGGGTACCGCGGCACCTCGACGCCCGAGGTGTGCAAGCGGGCGGGGGTGTCCCGAGGTGCGCAGCTCCACCACTACGCCACCAAAGAGGAGCTCGTGGCGGCGGCGGTCGAGCACGTCATGAACCGGCGGCTGTCGGAGCTCCGAACCCGGCTCGACCTCGCCCCCGGAGGTGTCCTCGACCTCACGAAGGCGGCGTCGTTCATGTGGCTCGTCTACACCGGCGACACCTTCTACGTGTGGCTGGAGCTGGTGGTGGCGGCGCGCACCGAGCCTGCGCTGCTGTCGCTCATGAGGGAGGTCGACGCGCGCTTCCTCGCGCGGGCCGAGGCCATGTGCAAGGCCTTCCTGCTGCCCCACGTCACCGATCCGGCCGAAATCACGGCCACGACGCGGCTCATCCTCTCGATCTTCGACGGGCTCGCGACCCACCGCATCCTGACCGGCGACGACATGCTCCCCAAGCGCGCCCTCGGCGTCGCCGCCAAGGCCGGGCTCTTCACGCCCCGAGGCAAGGCATGACCACGCTCCGCCGTCCGCTCTCGATCGCCCTCGTCGCCTTCGCCGCCCTCGCCGTCGCGTGCGGCTCGTCGGCGCCCGATCCCGGCGCGCGCGGGCCCGCGGGCTCGCCGCCGCCGTCGCCGCCGGCCGGGGGGCCGAACGCCGAGGCCCCGTGCGAGGCCTCGTGCGAGCCCGCGCCCGAGGGCCCCGCCGCCCCGCGCGCTCCGCTCGAGGTGCGCTTCCTGGGCGTCGCGGGCTTCGAGCTCCGCCGCGGCTCCGACGTGGTGCTCACCGCGCCGCTCTTCACGCGGCCGTCGATGTTCGACACCACCGTCGGGACGGTCGCGTCGGACGCCGCGCTCGTGCAGAAGCGGATGCCCGACGCCGCCCTCGTGGGCGTGTCGGCGATCGTGAGCGGGCACGCGCACTACGACCACCTGCTCGACGTCCCCAACCTGCTCGCGCGCGCGCCCAAGGCCACGCTCTTCTCCAACCGCTCGGCCAAGCACATCCTCGCCGCGCTCGCGCCCGACCGGGCCGCGCGGTGCAGCGGCGCCGGCGCCGCGAAGCCGATCGCGCGCAGCCGCGTCGTCGCCCTCGACGATCCCGCCTCCAGCGCCGTCGACTACCGGAGCTGCCCGGACCTGCGCCCGCCCGGCGCGCCGCTCGAGGGCCGTTGGGTCGACGTCCCCGGCGCCGACGTGCGGATCTTCGCGGTGTGCACCGAGCATCCCGATCAGCTCGGTCCGGTGCACTACGCTCCGGGTGGGGTGGAGGAGGACGCGTGCGCGCTCCCGACGCGCGGCCCCGACTGGAAGGAGGGCATCACGCTCTCGTACCTCGTCGACTTCCTCGATCCGGCGACGAAGAAGACGGCCTTCCGCGTCTACTACGAGGACGCGCCGGCCGCGGCGCCGCTCGGGCAGCCGCCGGCCGCGATCCTCGCCGAGCACCGCGTCGATCTCGCGCTCTTGTGCGTCGGCGCGTCGAACGCGATCGAGGGCGCGCCGCGCCCCATCGTCGACGCGATCCGACCGCGCTACGCCCTCGGCGGCCACTGGGAGGACTTCTTTCAAGCCGAATCGGCCGATCCGCCCGCGATCCCGTTCCTCGACGTGACGGCGTGGCGCGCGCGCGCCGAGGCGGCGGTCGGCGGCACGCCCGAGGCGCGGCCGATCCTCGTCGACGGCAGCTCGAGCGCGACGAGGGTGATGTTGCCCAAGCCGAACGCGCGCTTCGAGATCAGCGCACCCTGACCGCGCCGCTGACGGCGCTCTGCACGGCCGCGGCGAGCACGGCCCGTTCGACGCGGGGGCTCGGGGCCTTGGCCTCGACGGAGGCGTTGCCGCTCGCGGCGCCGAGGAGCCTGCCGCTCTTCGGGTCGCGGACCGCGGCCGAGACGACGCATCGCACCCGGCCGCCGCTCCGGTCGATCGACACGAGCGACAGCGAAATCTCGCGGCGCGGCGCTCCCGCGGGGAGGCTCGGCGTCTTGTCGACCTCGGCCCGGGCGATCTCCACGAGGGTGGGGCGCTGGGCCTCCTCGCTCGCGGGCACGTCCACGGGGCCGAGCGTGAGCGCCGGCGCCGCCCAAGCGGCGGGCGCGAAGAGCGCCACCACGAGCGCGCATGCGGCGAGGAGGATCCGGCCCATGAATCCATGCAACGACCGCTCACTCGCGCTGGACAAGGTTTCGGCAGACGAAAATCGACATGGCGCTTTGGGCGCCCGCGAAAATGGTGGGCTAGCCAAGCCATTTGCGGCATGGGGCCCGCGAAAATGGTTGGCTAGCCAAGCCATTTGCGGGATGGGGCCCGCGAAAGTGGTTGGCTAGCCAAGCAATTCGCGGGATGGGCCCCTCGAAAGGGGTGGGCTAGCCAAGCAAACTGCGGGATGGGCCCCTCGAAAGGGGTGGACTAGCCACGCCATTTGCGGGGTGAGCCCCTCGAAAATGGTTGGCTAGCCAAGCAATTTGCGGCGCGCGAACCGCAGGGGTGGGTGCGTGCAGCGCCTACATGTCGGCGTCGCTCAGGGCGCGCGGCGGCGGCGGCGCGCGGCGAGCCACGCGAAAGCTCCGAAGGCGGCCGCACCGGCGGCGCCGCCAGGGGCTCGCGCCGGCGACGACGAGCAGCCGCCGCCGATCTCGAACCGCTCGACCACCGGGTCGTTGCGGACGACGGTGACGTCGACCTTCGACGCGGGGCTGAGCCGCGCGCCGTCGTTGGTGCGGAGCACGAAGGTGACCACCTTCGTCTCCTGGGTGTCTGGCGTGTCGAAGGACAGCGTCGGCGTGAACTGGTTGCGGAGCACCGCCGGCGGCCCGGCGACCTGCGCCCACGTGAAGTTGATGGGCAGGTTCGTGGGGTGCGTGCCCGTGCCGGTGAGCGTCCCGATGGTGCGCGCCTTGAGCGTCTTCGGCGGGCCGGCGTCGGCGGTCGGGCCCTGCGGATCGCAGTGGTCGCCGTGGGGGACGTAGCCCCAGAACGGCTTGCTCGTCGCGCCTTTGATCTCGACGGTGTCGATCTCCCAGCCGGGCGATGCGGTGAAGCCGGAGCCCGTCCCCTGGCGGAACCGCACTTGCACCGACTCGGGCTTGGACGGCAGCTTCACCTCCGCCGTCGACGTCACCCACGCGTCGGGATAGCCCGCGCTCTTCCCGCCGTACGCGGCGCGGCCCTTGATGGGGTTGTCGCCGCGGCCCGCGGTGTCGAGCTTCGCGTTGTAGTCCACCGTGCCGAGCTCGGCGACGTCCTTCCAGACCGTGCCGTTGGTGCTGACCTCGACCACGCCGCCGTCGATGTCGGTGTTGCGGCGGGTGGAGCGCCGGAACGAGAAGCGGTGCTTGTAGACGAGGGTGAAGGTGTCGTTTTCGATCGTGAACGGCGCTGACGTGAGGCGCTGATCGGAGATGGAGACGGTGTCGGGGACGCTCCACACGCCGTCGCCCGAGGCGGACCGGACCCGGCTCCACTTCTTGCCGCCCGTGCCCCCCGCGGTCCACGACGTGCCCGAGGTGTCGAAGCGATCGATCGTCGACGACGCCTCGGCCTCGTCGGCGTCGAGGTTCGTGGGGAGCGCGACCTTGATCGTGCGGCTGTTCACGAGGGTGGGGTCGTCGACCTGCACCTCGAGCGCGACGGGGCGCTCGGCGGGAGCGACCTCGAACGACGTGCGCAGCCGGATCGTCGCCGTCTCGAAGGGCTTGAGGGTGGCGAGCCCCGCGCGCTCGCCGTCGGGGAAGCTCATCGCGAACGGCGCCACGAGCCGCATCGACGTCTGGGTGAGCGGGCCGACCCCGGAGTTCCGGACGACGACGGAGACCGTGCCCACCTCGCCCGCGTCGAGGATCCCGTCCTTGTCGCAGCTGATGACGTCGTCGGTGAACGTGACCTTCTCGACCGTGATGTCGTTGCCGACGAAGAAGCTCTCCTTCACGCCGGCGTTGGTCGCGCTGTCTTTCGGGGCGGCCACGGCCCCGACGCCGGCGCCGCGCCGCGCGAACGCGTCGAAGAAGAGGCGGAAGTCCTTCTCGTCGGTCGCGTAGGCGGCGGCGAGGACGGCGTCGCGCGCCTCGAGGAACGTGGGATCGGCGGGGGTGAGCTTGAGGCTCGCGACGAGGTAGCGCTTCATGCGCTCCTGCGCCTGCGAATACGTGTAGCGCGAGTCGCGGAGGAGGGAGACGTAGCACTCCCACAGCATCGAGGCCCAGACCTCGCCCGCGGCGTGCACCTCGGAGTTGAAGCTGCCGTCCTCGCCGAAGCTGACGGGGACGTTGGTGGGCAGGGCGACGCCGTTCTCGACGTGCTTGAAGGTGAGCGGGTCACGCGTCGGATCGACCGAGTAGGGGACGCGTCGGATCCCGAAGTAGTAGTCGCTGCCGAAGCCGGCGGTGGCGTAGCCGGCCGACGGGTACGCCCCGGCCCAGTTCTTCCCGGCGCTCGTGAAGGGGTCGTCGTCGCGCGCCTGGAGCAGGAGGGCCACGAAGTCGCTCCAGCCCTCGCCGAGGCCGCCAGCCTGGTTCGTCGTGAGGCCGTTGCCGTCGGCGACGAGGCGGTTGGACAGCACGTGCCCCCACTCGTGGGCCACGATGAGCGAGTCCAGCGCGCCGTCGAGATCGACCTGAGCCTCGCGCTTCATCTTCAGCGTCACCCCGGCGCCGACGTTGCCCTCGAGCGCCTTGCCGTCGGCGAGCGCGACCGAGAGGATCGGGATGGTCACGTCGAGCGCGGTGCCGCCCATGAACGGCGGGGTCTCCGGCTGGGCCGAGGTCGCGACGTTGGCGACGATGACCGCGAGCCCCCCAGCGGCCTCCACGTTCTGCGCCTTCTGCACGAACGAGCACAGTCCGCGGTGGACGAGGACGATCCGGCCCGTGACGGTGTTCGTCAGGGGTTCACAGGCGTCGCTCGCGTCGGCGCCTTGGCCGTCCTGGGCGACGACGAGGGTGCCGGTGACGTCGAAGCTCTCCTTGCCGAAGCCCGCGGTGCCGGCCGGCTTCGGCCCCGCGATGTTCGCGGGGGTCGTGACGTTGAGCTCCGCGGGGCTCGGGCCGTTGAACTGGAACATCTGGATGATCGGGGACGCGCCGTCGGACGGCGTCGCCGCGTTGGCGTTGTTCGTCCCGCTGAAATCCTGGGCCTCGGCGAGGATGGGATCGCCGGCGCGGCCGCCGCGCCCGTAGTTGTCGACCTGGTGGTTCCCCGACTTCTCGTCGAAGCCGGAGTCGTAGAACCAGTCGTGCATGAAGTTGACCATGTAGAAGAGGTGCGTCGTCGCCGCCTTGATCTGGGTGGCGTTGAGCTTCGGCC
>JAEUKG010000081.1 GCA_016794325.1 Myxococcales bacterium
TCGGTGAGCGCCTTGGCGATCGCGCCCTTGCCGTCGTCGTTGAGGCGGCCGAGCGCGGTCGCGGCCGCGGCGCGCACGCCCGGGTCGGCGTCCTTCTGCACCGCCTCGGCGCACGCGTCGATGCCGGGCGCGCTCAAGAACTCGCCGAGCGCGTTGGCGGCGTACGCGCGCCGCGCAGGGTTCGGATCGCTCTTCAGGACGCCGATCGTCTTCTCGTACACCTCGTTGGGACCGAAGACGCCGAACATCCGGCGCCGGAGCCACCACGCCGCGATCTCGCGGGTGCGCGGGTTGGCGTCGTAGAGGAGCGGCTCGACGGCGGGGATGCAGTCGAGGCACTCGACGCGCTCGCCGTGCTCGAGGGTCTCCCAGATCGCGGTCATCGAGCCCGAGGCCGCCACCGCCTTGATGCGGTCGCCGCTCGAGAGGAACTCGATCTGATCGGCGGGGATGCTCCCGTAGACCTTCTGCACGCCGGCGAGCGGGTCTTTGCCCTGGCTCTGGGCGTCGCGGCCCGAGAAGAGGAGCGCGCTCGCGAGGACGGCGCCGAGGACGGTGGTGCGAAAGAGGATGTTGCGCATGGCTCAGTACCTCGTCCCCGCGACCGGATCGCGGTCGAACGCTTTGAAGCCCGTGTTCTGGCGGGAGTAGAACTGCCCGCCGATGTCGATGCTGCGGATGAGCATCTGCCGCTCCTCGGCGGTGAGCTCGACGCCCTTGTCCTCGGGGTGGAGGACGCCCGGCTGGAAGGCGAAGCTGCCGTCCGGCGCCTTGACGTTGATCTTCTTGACGAGCGCGGAGCCGCGCGCGTTGTTCGGGATCGCCCAGAGCGGCGGGACCTTGCCCGTCACCGTGGTCTGGCCCGTGCCCATCTCCATCCCCGCGGGATAGAACAGCGAGACGTACGAAGCGGGATAGGTGGCCTGGCGGCGGTCGTAGACCACCTGCACCGGCTTCTCGCTGAGATCGAGGTAGGGGATGGTGTATTGCGTGGTGCCGCCGCTCGCGGGGTCGGTGCGGGTGAGCACGTAGCTCTGGCCGGCGAACGGGTCGTTCGCGCCGCCGGAGTGGCAGTTCGCGCACTTCGCGTTCAGGAGCGGCTGGATGACGTTCTTGTTCTGCGGCGAGACGGGGTACTCGGTGGTGCCGGCCCAGGGGTACTCGACGCGCTCCGCGACCGGCGCGAGGAACTTCTCGGCGCCGCGCTGCTCGGCCACCGTCGGGTTCTGCCCGAAGCGGGGCACGCCGCCGCCGGTGCGCTGCTCGTGGCAGCCGACGCAGCGGCGATCCTCGCCCGGCATGCCCTGGATCCAGAGGCGCTGGTTGCGGATCGCGAGGCCGTATTTGTCGAGGGGCTGGAGGTGAACGGGCACGTACGGCGGGATCTCGGCGAGCCAGCTGCCGTCGGCGTAGACCTGGGCCTCGCCGAGCACGGCGGCGCCCTCGTCCATCGTGATGCCGAACATCGTCACGCCCTTCGCGGCCTCGCTCGAGAAGCCCTCGATGACGCGGACCTTCACCGCCTCGCGGAGCGCCGCGTCCATGGGCGTGCTCTGGAACTGCGCGCCGGTGACGCTCTCCTTGAGGCTCGTGGTCGTGATGTTCACCGAGCCGATGCGCACCGGCAGCGAGGTGTCGGCGGTGCCGACCACGTTGCCGATGGCGGGCGGCTCCTTGCGCACGACCACCGGGATGGCGTTGAGCTCCCAGGTGTCGCGTGCGTTGTACACGAGCTGGTTCTTCTTCGAGACCGGGTCGAAGAGGTACACGCCGAAGTCCGGCGGGGTGATCGACTGCTCCGAGAGGTCGTTGACCGGGCCCTCGGCGTACGACACCAGGATGCGGCCGTCGGGGAGCGGGGCCGGCTCGCGGTAGCGGCCGACGGGCGACGGGCCGTTGCCGGTGGGCACGTCGGGGGTGAGGATCTCGTAGCGCACGCCCTCTTCGTCGAGGCAGGCGTGGCCGGTGTGGTCGGCCTTGGGGTCGAGGCACACCGGATCGGCCGCGTTGCGCGCGTCGATCTTGATGAGCGCTCCCGCGTGGATGGTGCGGTTGCGCGTCGTCGCGATGCCGATCATCACGTTCGGCTCCATCTCGTGGATCGAGAAGAGCGCGTTGGCCGGCTTGCTGTGCTGCCCCGCGACCGCGACCATCTGCGTGCCGTCGGGGTTCGCGGCGAGGATCTTCACGTCGTTGACCGCGCCGAGGTGCTCCCAGCGCGAGTAGCCGATCTTGCCGTCGTAGCGCATGAAGGGCGCGACGGTGTGCGAGAGGTTCTGCGACGCGAGGCGCCGGTCGGCGTCGCCGCCGTCGACGGAGATGGTGGCGAGCTGGGTGACGGCGCGCGCGTGCTGGTACTCGTCGGCGCGCGTGCCCATCTGCGTGTACATCTGGTTGGTCACGAACGCGACGCGACCGCCGGGGATGTAGATGGGGTTGATGTCGTCGTAGTCGCCGTTCGTCTTCTGGTGGATCTCGAACTTGCCGTCGGCCCCCTCGGTGAGGCTCGCGGTGTAGATGTGGTAGTGATCGTTCGCGTCGCGCTTCATCGAGAACACGACCGACTTCGCGTCGAACGAGACGTCGACGCCGTTGAAGTCGGCGGCGGGGAAGTCGCGGGTGATGTTCTTGAGCTGGCCGTCGGGGCGCGGCGGCACGAGCATGTTCAGGCTCCCGCCCGGGACGTAGCGCTCGTAGTCGAGCACCTGGCCGTTTCCGCCGGCGACGTTCACCGACACCGCGCCGTTGTCGCCCACCGTGGTGTGCTGGCGCTTGACGAAGACGATCGCGGGGACGCCGACGTCCCCGTTGTTGGTGCTCTCGGTGCCCGAGCAACCTCCGGCGCCGAGGCCGAGGGGCAACGCGGCGGCGCTCGAGACGACCAGGGCGAGTAGAAGCGTGTGTCGCATGAAGATGCTCCCAGCCCTCATGAGAGCACAGGACGGGCCAGGTCGACGAACCGTGGAAGCTCGCGGGGTTACGGTCCGTTTTTCCTTTGGCGCTGCAGCGGGTTGCGGGCCGCCAGCCTGTGGTCGGGGTCTTTAGCCCCCGGCGCGCCACCCCCTGCCGGTCCCTGCGCGCTCCGCATCGTGAGCATGCTCACGATTCGACTCAAGTACTTGGAACCCATCGGCAATGTGTGGCGGGCCGTGCCTCAATAGAGCCAGGTGTCGTCGCGCGCGCCGTTCCAGAAGCCCCCGTCGCCGGAGACCGGGTACACGCCCCCGAACATCATGATGCGCCCCTTCTTCGGGTCGTACGTCATCGCGCACGAGCGACGCGTGGGGGGTCCGTCCGGGCCCCTCCGCCACGTCTCGCCGTCGTACTCCCACGTCTCCGACCCCACGAGCGTGTTGCCCCCCTCGCCGCCGCCGAACAGCACCGTCAACCGCCGGCTCGGATCGTAGGCCATGCAGAACCCGTGACGGCTGGAGGGCGACGTCGCGGGGCTCCGCTTCGACCACGCGCCGCTGCCGTACTCCCACGTGTCGTTTTGCAGCTCGCGCCCGCCGAACAGCACGACGCGCTTGCGGAACGTGTCGTAGACCATGCGCGCGCCTCGGCGCTCCGGCGGCGTGACGACGGCGACGCTCTTCCACGTCGTCCCGTCGTACTCCCAGTGGCGGAGCGTGCGGTCGGTGGTGTCGAGGTCGAGGGCGACGACCACGCCGCGATCGGAGTCGAAGGCGGCGGCCGTCGTGCGGTTGGTGGGGTTGCCGCCGAGCTTGGGCGCCCACGACGAGCCATCCCACGAGAAGGCGGTGTCGTCGTTGCTTCGCCCGAGCAGCATCCAAACCTCGGCGTTCTTCGCGGCGAGCAGCGTGTGACCGAACGTGGATCGCGGCGAAGGGAACGCGTCCAGCTTCGACCACGCCGCGCCGTCCCACCGCCACGTGTCGGCGAGGAGCGAGTCACCTTGCCCGCGGGCGCCGCCGAAGAGGACGACGCCGGTGCCGTCGAACGCCATGCTCGTGCTGTGGCGGCCCGAGGGCCCGCTGCTGGCGACGAGCTCCCATTT
>JAEUKG010000128.1 GCA_016794325.1 Myxococcales bacterium
ACGCGGTACTCCTCGTCGTAGGCGCCCGAGATCTGCCGCTCGTACGCCGCCTTCTCCACCCGCGCTCGATCCTCGGGGTGGACCGCGGCGAGCCAGCTCGAGCCGTCGGCGTACAGCTCTTCGCACGTCCGACCCCAGACCCGCTCGTACCCCGGCGAGATGTAGATCACCTTCCGCTTGGAGGGATCGGTGAGCCAGAACACCTCGTCGATGGTCTCGGTGATCTGGCGGAGTCGCGCGTTCGTCTCTTCGAGCTGGCGCTCGGCGGGCGCGCGTCCATCCGCGACGCTGGGCTCGTCCGCTTGCTCCTGCCACACTCGAAACATCGCTGTAACATGGGCGTACGGCCACGATGGGTCATGTCGATAGCCCAGGCTCGCGCGCGCGGTAGGCAGGTGTGGTCAAGGTGCACCGAAGGCGTCGCGGCACGCGGCCTCGGCGAGGTCCGCCATCGCCGGCGCCGAGACGCTCTCGTAGGCGTAGACGTCGTCGTTCATGGTCTCGTCCGGGTTCGCGTAGACCGACGCGAGCAAGAAGAACGAGCGCCCCGTGTCCTTGTCGACGACGTAGGCGTTCACGACGAGGAAGCCGAAGGCTTGCCCGACCTTGGCGAACACCTGGAAGCGCCCGCGGGGTCGGACGCGCTCGATGCCCCGGAGGTAGGGGACGTATTGGTAGTCGGCGACGACGTTGCGGGCGAAGCCGGCGAGGCCCGACTCGCTCGGGAGGGTGCCGAGCGCCTGCCGCACGTACGCGAGGTCCTCCTTGGACGCGGCGTCGGGGGCGGCGCCGGGGGCGACGAGGTCGGGGCGCACGACGCGCACGAGCGCGTCCTGCAGCTCGGTGAGGTGGATGGCGTTCTTGGCGGCGAACGACAGCGGCGCGTCGACCCGGCGTCCGCTCCCGTCGATGTAGGCCTTGCCGACGTCGAGGGCCTTGGCGTCGGTGGGCGGCAAGGCGAGATCGCTCTTGCGGGCCGGGAGCTCGGCGGCCCCGCCTGCGCCCGCGAGCTCGACCCGGGGCGAGACGGTCGCGGGGTCGATCTCCCCGCCGGTCGAGAAACCCGAGTGGATCCGAGTGGATCCGAGACCGAGCGCCCAGAGGGTCTCGTGCGCCTCGCGGTGGCCGACGACGCCGAGGAGGCGGTTGGCGGAGGCGTTGTCGGAGACGATGAGCGCGCGCCAGATCTCGCGCGAGAGCGTGGTGACGTACGGCTCTCCGGCGCCCGAGCTCGGGTGGATGCGCATCGTCGCGTCGCGCTGCAGGCCCGGCTGCGCGCCGCGGCGCACGCCCCACTGATCGACCAGGGCGAGCGCGATCGGCATCTTCATCGCGCTCGCGGGGAAGAAGTACTCGGCGTCGACGCGGTGCCCGTGGCGCTCGAGGCGCGGGGGCGTGCCCTCGAGGACCTTCGAGTAGAGCACCTGGAAGCGGTGCTTCTCGGGCGCGGCGACGACCTGCTTGAGGGCGGCTCCGCCGCCGGAGAGCAGCGCGCCCATCGACGCGTCGACGCCGCCGGTCGTGACGCGCGGCGCCTCGGCGGTCGGTCGCGCGGGCCCCGCGGGCGCGGGCTGGGGCGTCGGCGGGATCTGGGACGCGCTCGGGCGCGGAGGAGGGGGCGCGAGGGTCGGGATCGGCGCGGCGCTCGGCGTCGCCGCGGGCAGCGGCGGCAGGGGAGCCGTGGGTCCCGGTGCAGCGCCAGGCGCCGGCGTCGCGGTCGGGGGTGCGGCCGGCGCCGGCGTCTGGGGCGGCTCCGCGCTCGGGAAACACGCGGCGGCGCCGAGCGCGGCGAGCGCGAGCGCGGCTTCAGCGCGGCGCATTCGGCGCGCTCCCGGTCGTGAGGCGGTCGAGCTCCTGATCCGCGGCGAGGGTCGGCTCGAGCAGCATGACGAGGTAGTGGTCCTCGTTCATGGCCTTGAGCTTCGCGAGCTCGCGGAGCGCGGCGGCGGGGTGGCTCGCCATGAGGACGAGCGCCGCCTGCGCGCGCACGAACTTCGGGTGCTTCTTCAGGCACTCGCGGAGGGCGCCGGCGCCGAGATCGTGGCGCCCGCGCCGCTCGAGCTGCTCCATCGCGCGCAGGTAGCAGAGCGCGGGCGTGCTGCGGTCGGTGCCCTCGGCGATCGCCATCGCCATGTCGAACTCGGCCCACTCGCCGCGGAGCCGGTGGTACTCGGCGACGATGGCGGCGGTGCGGCGGTCGGTGCGCGCGTCCACGCGAAGCCCGCGGATCACCTCCGCGCCGCGGGCGAGGTGGGCGGGGGCGGCGATGCCCAGGGCGTCGGCGATCTTGTTGCCCTCCTCGACCGAGCGAATGAGCTCGACGAACATGCGGGTGCGGTCGGTGCGCGCCCCCGCGCTCTCCGTGGCGAGGCTCGCGCGCGCGATGCGGAGGTCGTTGCCGACCCACGCCGACTGCGCGGTGAGCACCTGCGACGCGAGGAGCTGCGACTCGCCGAGGAGGAGCTCGAGCGAGGCCTCGAGGAGGCGGCCCTCGGGGGTTCCGAGCGAGCGCGCGTAGGCGGCGGCGGCGGGGAAGAGGTAGACGGTGTCGCGGCGGAGGATCGCGCGCACGTCGGCGATGGACTTCGGCGCGCGCAGGGCCTCGTCCTCGGGCGAGAGCTGGATGCTCTTCACGAGCTCGTCGAGCGTCTTCTCGGCCTCCTTGTCGCGGAGACCGGAGTCGGAGCGGACGGTGACGCACGGCGCGTGCGGCGGCGGCGTCGGCGTGCACCCGAGCGCGGCGGAGGCGACGGCGGCGGCGATCGCGATCGGCCCCGCCCCGCCCCGCGTCGCGCCTCGGAGGCGAGCAGTCCAGGTCGGCTTGGTCATGGCGGGCCCCATGTCAGGGCGCCGCGGGCCCGGCGTCAACCTCGTCGTCGGTTCCGGGCCCCGGCAAGCGCGCGACGCCTTGCGGGTCGACGCGGAGCGAGGCCGACACCACCGATCGGAACACGCCGCCGACTGCAGCGCGTCGCCCTCGATCGCGGTGACGTTCGCCTCGCCGGCGGCGGCGACGTGGCGGCGGCTGCCGCGCCGGGAGCCTCGGGCGCGGGCGCCGCCGTCACGCGAGCAGCGCGAGCGCCAGATCGGTGAGGGTCGCGGCGGTGGCCTCGAGGCCGACGCCGCCGTGCCGGCGCAGCTCGAGGAACGCCTCGACGCTGGTGAGCATGTGGAGCGCCGGGCCGGCGACGGCGGGGGTGAGCCCCGGGCGGAGCGCGCCCGCGCGGTGCAGTCGCTTGGCGAGCGCGGCGCAGCGCGACGCTTGATCCTTGCGCTGGTCGTCGATGACGGCGACGGCGCCCGGCTCGAGCTCGGCGATCGCCTTCAGCGTCTGGAGGATGAACCCCTGCCGCTCCCAGAACCGGGTGCTGGCGGCGACGAGGGCTCTCACGGCCTCGCGCGGGTCCTCGACCGCGAACGCGTCGTGGACCGCGCGGAGCTCGGGCCCGCCCGAGCAGCGGGTGGCGAGGGCGAGGAGCACGCCGAGCTTCGACTGGAAGCGCCCGAACACGGTGGCCCGCGCGACCCCCGCGCGCTCGGCGAGCTCGGTGACGGTGGCGCGGTGGAACTCCCCTTGGTGGATGAGCTCCTCGGCGGCGGCGAGCACGCGCGCTTCGGTGTCGAGGGAGCCGCTCGATCGCGGTCGCGCGTAGGGGCGAAGGGCCACGCCGCTACCGTAGCACTTGCGCGGAGGCCGCGTCGCGCTAGATTGGACTTATGGTCCAGCCTACAAGTACAACACCCAGGCTCGACCCGTCCGCCCTCGTCGCCGCGCTCACGGGCGCGGTGGAGGAGCACGGAGGAGCGATGGAGCGCGAGCGGCGCATGCCGCCCGCGCTCGCGGAGGCGCTCCGCGCGGCGGGCGCGTTCCGGATCTTCACGCCCCGGGAGCTCGGCGGGCACGAGGCGCCGCTCGTCGCGGCGGTCGAGGCGCTCGAGGCGCTCGGCCGCCTCGACGCCGCGGTCGCGTGGAACGTGTGGAACGGCAACATGGGCTTCTCGGCCGCGCTCCTGCCCGAGAGCGGCGCGCGCGCGATCTGGGGCGACGCGTCGCGCGATCCCATCGTCGTGAACTCGGCGCGCCCGGCGGGCGTCGCGACGAGCGTCGACGGCGGGTTCTCGCTGTCGGGGCGCTGGGACATCGTGAGCGGCGTGGACGTCGCCGACCACGTCGCCCTCTTCGCGCTGGTCGATCCGGCGCCTGGCGGGCCGCCCGACGTGCGCGTCTTCTTCGTGCCGAAGGCCGACGTCCGCGTCCTCGACACCTGGAAGGTGCACGCGCTCCGGGGGACCGGCAGCAACACCGTGGTCGCCGAGGCGGTGCGCGTCCCGGCCGACCGCGCCGTGAGCCCGTTCGCGCCCGCGCGGATCGACCGGCCGCTCTACCGGATCCCGGCGTTCACGCTCGCGTCCACCGGCGTCGCCGGCGTCGTGCTCGGGGTCGCGCAGGCGGCGCTCGGCGCCGCGACCGAGCTCGCGCGCGGGAAGGTCAGCGACGGCACCCTGCTCGCGGATCGCGCCGACGTGCAGACCACGCTCGGTCGGTCTCGAGCCGCGCTCGGCGCCGCGCGCGCGCTCCTGCGCGAGGCGGCGGGGGCGGTGGACGCCGCGGCGGTCGAGGGGCGCCCGATCGGCGAGGACCTGCGCTCGGCGCTGCGCGCAGCGATGTCGCACGCGGCCCTCACCGCGCGAGACGTGCTCGGCGCGACGTACACGCTCGCCTCCTCGTCGGCGCTCTACGACGGGCAGCCCCTCGAGCGCCTCTTCCGCGACGGGAACGCTGCGGTGCAGCACGCGCTCCTCCACGCCGCGCACTTCGCGACCTACGGGCGCCTGCTCCTCGGAAAGCCCGCGGGCGTCCCGATCCTCTAGGGCGTGTCCCTGAACGGGTTCGGTCTTCCCGTGCCCGTGCCCGTGCCCGTGCCCGTGCCCGACTCCGCGGAGCGAGCGGGGCCCCGCCGCGCCATCGCTGCGTCACCGGCGACGCGCGCGCTCCCGACCGAGCGCATGGACTGCATCACCCGTGACCCCAACACGCAGAAAATGATCAATGAAATCAATGTCGGACGCGACGACGCGGGTGGTACGCTGGGTGCAAACTCGAGTCCCCATGAACCTCGCCAACTTCATCCGCATCGGTCTTGTCCTCACCGCCACCTCCGCCCTGCTCGCCAGCGTCGCGTGCAGCAGCTCCGCCGCCAACGTCTGCAACGGTCAGGGGCAGTGCTCCTGCACCGAGAACTGCAACGAGAAATGCGAGAAGGGCGGCGGCTGTCAGATGACCTGCTCCGCAGGCAAGACGTGCAGCCTCGACTGCCCGAACGGCAACTGTGAGTTCACCTGCGGCGAGAACTCGACCTGCAATCTCGCCTGCCCCGGCGGCAACTGCCGCGTCACCGGCTCGAAGGGCGCGACCCTCGACGTCAACTGCGGCAACAAGGCCAACTGCACCGTCGCGTGCGACGGCACGAAGAAGTGCGACGTCGACGGCAAGCCCGCGCTCGGGTCGCCGGGCGCGAGCTCATCGTCGAGCTCGTCCGGCGGCATCCCCGGCTTCGACGCCGGCATCGGCTCGAGCACGAGCTCGTCGAGCGGCGGCGACGGCGAGTGACCCCAGCGGCGGGGGAGACGATCGGCGCGGCGTCCCGTGGGGAGGCGCCGCGCCAAGACGTCACCCCCGTGCCGCGACGGGCGGCAGCGCGGCGACGAGATCCTCGACGCCGACCCCGGTCACCGCGGACACCTCGATCACGCGCGGCGCGGGCATGACCCGCGCGACGTTGTCGCGGAGCTCGCGGGTCGTCACCCCGGGCAGGTGCGGCAAGAGGTCGATCTTCGTGAGGACCACGAGGTCGGCCTTCTGGAACATCACCGGGTACTTGAGCGGTTTGTCGACGCCCTCCGTCACCGAGAGCACCACGACGTTCTGGGCTTGCCCGAGGTCGTAGATCGCCGGGCACACCAGGTTCCCGACGTTCTCGATGAAGAGGAGGTCCGCCTCGGCGACGCGGGCGCCGAAGTCGCCGTGGAGGGCGCGGTGGATCATGTCGGCGTCGAGGTGGCACGCCGAGCCGGTGGTGATCGCCTCGGCCGCGATCCCCGCGGCCGCGAGGCGGTCGGCGTCGAGGCGCGTCGCGAGATCGCCGGAGAGCGCCGCGATCCGTCGCGTGCCCGCGAGGGCGCGGGCGGCGGCCTCGAGCAGGGCCGTCTTGCCCGACCCGGGCGATCCCATCACGTTGACCGCGACGACGCCGATCTCGGCGAAGTGGCGGCGGAGGTGCGCCGCCTCGTGATCGTTGTGCGCGAGGAGCGACGTGTGCACGTCGACCGAGACCACGCGCGTGTCCCCACATCCGCAGACGTCACACATCGGGCACCTCCAGCTCGATTCGCTTCAGGATCAGGTCTCCCCCGCGGGTGAGCGCGACCCGGCCGCCGCACGGGCAGGCGAGGGGGGCGCCGGCGAGGGGGCGGGCGCCGCAGACGGAGCACGCGTGCTCGGCGGGCACGCGCTCGATCGTGAGCTCGGCGCTCCGGTAGCCGCGCTCGACGCGCGCGATCTCGAACGCGGTGCGGAAGAGATCCACCTCCACCCCCGCGAGCGCGCCGATGGCGACCTCCACCCGGCGGACGCGCTCGGGGCCGTGGGGCAGGACGGCGCGGTCGGCCTGATCGAAGAGGGCGTGGACCAGAGACAGCTCGTGCACGGCGCGCTCCTCAGCAGATCCTCGGCAGCGGCTCGCCGTCGCGCTCGAGCAGGCGGCGCTCGCCGAAGCCGGTGTCGAGGATCACGGCGCCGCGATCGGACGCGTCCGTCGGCGCGTGCACTCGGCCG
>JAEUKG010000188.1 GCA_016794325.1 Myxococcales bacterium
TCCAGATCGCCGCGAGCGGGGACGACGTCTACGTGGTGTGGAGCGACCGGGCGGAGGGCAACGGCGACATCTTCCTCGCGGTGAGCAACGACGCCGGGGCGTCGTGGTGGCCCAACGTCAACGTGAGCCGCTCGTCGACCCACTCGATGCGGCCGACGATCGCCGTCGACGGGAGGAGCGTCGTGATCGGCTGGCTCGAGGTCGTCGGCGGCGAGATGACGGCCTGGGTGGCGACGTCGAACGACGGCGAGAACGCGATCGGCGCGCCGCGCAAGGTGAGCCGCGACGGCGCGGTGATCCAGAGCGTCCGCGCGGCGGCGGGCAAGGGCAAGATGGCGGTCGCGTTCATCGAGCAGGGCGGGAGCCAAGCCGCTCTGCTCTCGGTGCCGCGCTACCGCGAGCTCGGAGTCGCGCAGGAGGCGACCGTCGACGTCACCCGCGTCACCGGGGGTTGGGACCTCCGTTCTCCCCACCTCGCACTGGGGAACGCGGGCGTCGCGATGTCCTGGGAGCAGCGCGCCCCGCTCACGTCGGCTTGGCAGGTCCAGCGGGCCACGATGACCTCCGGCGCGTGGACGGTGTCCGGGACCCAGGAGACGGCGATCGGAGGGCGAGCGGTCCACCGCGGCGAGCTGACCGCGAGCTTCGGCCTCCGCGTCGACGGGCAGACGACGGTGTTGATGCCGTTGACCCCCTCGCCGGTCGATCAGAGCCGGGTCGAGGCCATGCTCGTCAACGCGGCGAACCCTCAGCTCGTCGTCCCCGCGGGCGCGTTCGACTCCCAGGGAGTGTTCGTGGGCGCGTGGCTGGGTGGCACCCTGCAGGCGCCGACGGTCAAGATCTGGGAGGCGGGGCCCAGGCCGGCGAGCGGCCTCGCGATGCCGCAGCGCGAGGAGACGCTCGGGCCGGCGGCGCGCACGAGCGCGCTCGGCGTCGCGGCGGGCGCGAACGGCTCGCGGCTCGTGGTCGCGGCGCTGCCCACCGATCCCAACCGGGCGCCCGGCCAGATCGTGGCCTGGTCCCTTCGCCGCTCGTCGGACCCCTCGGCGCGATCGATGTACGCGTCGAGCACGCTCTTCGACGTCGCCCGCACGACCACGGCGTCGCAGCCCGTCGTGGCCGCCACGGCGTCGCGGTTCGTCGTCGCCTACGTCGACGAGTCCTCCGGCGCGCCGGACGTCTTCGTGCGCAGCCTGCCGCAGTAGACGCCGCGCGTGTACGGGCGCCTGGAGGCGCGTGTACAGGCGCCTGGAGGCGCGTGTACAGGCGCCTGGAGGTGCGTGTACAGGCGCCTGGAGGTGCGTGTACGGGCGCCTGGAGGCGCGCGCGCGGGCGCCTCCAGGCGAGCCTGCGGGCGCGTCCAGGCGCGCCAGCGTCAGGGCGCCATCGCGGGCCCGAAGAAGCGGATCGTCCTCGGTCGGCGAAGCGGCGCGCCCTCGTCAGGGCTCGCTCGCGCGGAGCGCGCCCTCGGCGATCGCCCGCACCTCGGCGCGCAGCTCGGCGGTCTCCGCCCGCGCCGCCTCGCCGAGGCCGGCCACGTACCGCGCGACCGCGCGCAGGGCCCTGCCGTCGGCGAGGACGCGCAGCGCGCCCCCCGGCAAATCGGCCGCCTGCATGCCGTCCGTGAGGTTCTGCCGGACCCAGCGGGCCTCGGGCGCGCGCACGACGAACGCGCACTCGCGGGGCCCCTCGCGCTCGGCGTAGCCGCCCACGGCCTGCGCCACGAAGGCGTCGACGTCGGCGTCGGGGACGGCGACGAAGCGCTCCTCGGGCGCGAGCGAGACGCCGCGCACGCCCTCGGCGCGAAAGCGCCGCATCTCTCCCGTCAGGTGGCAGTGCCCCACGAAGCGCACCGGCGGCCCCGGCAGCACGCGCGCGACCGAGACGCGCCGCGACTGCTCGCCGCCCCGGCTCGCCGACACGTAGCGCATCGTGACGACGACGTGCCGCGCGGCGGCGTCCTCGAGGATCGGCAGGACGCGCTCTTCGGTCTCGGAGAGCGACGCCGTCGCCACCCCGAGGTTTCGCGGCATGTTCGGGCTCTTCCGCAGGAGCGCGGTGAGGACCTCCTCGCGCAGCTTGCTCCGCGGGGAGCGCGCGAGGAGGCGGATCACGCTCGCGACCGTGGCCTGGGGGACGAGGAGGCCGCTCGCGGTCCACCCGCGCGGCAGCTCCCACGCGACGTCCTGGCCGGTGCGCCGCTCGTCGAGCGGCAGGACGTGCACGAGCTCGGCGAGGTGCTTGCGGAGCGCCGGCACCGACACCCCGACGTGCCGCGCGAGGTCGGGCTGGCGCCACGATTTCTGCGCGTCGAAGGCCTCCAGGATCGCCCCCACCGTCGCGACGCCGCTCCTTCGACCCATGTCGCGGACCAGGATAGCCGAAGCGCGAGGGGAGCGCGCGGATCGCCCGCGGGCGAGCGGGCCCGCCGCCGGTCCGTCGAGCGCGCTTTACGGCGGCCGCGACCTGCGGTGTGATCGCCGACCATGGCCGCCGACGCCGACGAAGCCGCCCGCGCGGTCGCCGCGCTCGCCGCGTGCGACCGGCCGCTGATCGTCGGGGTGCGGCACCACTCGCCGGCGTGCGCGATCGCGATCCCCGCGCTCCTCGACGCGTTCGAGCCCGCCGAGGTGTTGGTGGAGCTGCCGGCCGAGCTCGAGCCCTGGCTCTCGTGGCTCGGGCACCCCGATCTCGCGGCGCCGGTCGCGCTCGCCTGCGCGGGCGAGACCGGCGGCGATCTCGGCTTCTATCCCTTCGCGGACTTTTCGCCCGAGCTCGCGGCGGTGCGGTGGGCGATCGCGCGCGGCGTCCCCGCGCGCGCCATCGACCTTCCCTACGCCCGGCGCGATCCGCTCGACGACGGGGAGGAGCTGGCCGCGGCGCCGGAGGGGGCCGCGCCTCCGAAGACGCTCGTGCAGTCGCTCCTCGCGACCACCCACGCGCCCGGGGTCGAGGCGCTCTGGGACCGCCTCGTCGAGGCCTACGCCCCCGGGCAGGCGCCGGAGGCGGTGCGGCGGGCCGCGCTCGCGTTCGGGTGGATCCTCCGGGCCGACGCCGCGGCGGCCGGCGGCCCGTCGCGCCGCGATCGAAAACGTGAAGGATACATGCGTCACCGGATCGCGCTGGCGCCCCCGCGCTCGGCGGCGATCGTCGGCGCCTTCCACGCGCCGGCCCTCCTCCCCGCGCCGCTCCTCGGCGAGCCCGTGCCCTACGCGGAGGCGTCGCCGCCGGCCTCGCCGCCGGTGTGCTCGCTCGTCCCGTACGCCTTCGACCTCCTCGACTCCCGATCGGGATACCCCGCCGGGATCCGCGATCCGGCCTGGCAGTCGCGGGTGTGGTCGGCCGCGCGCGACGGCGAGGCGCTCGAGGACGTCACCCGCGAGCTCGTGGTGCGGGTCGCCCGCGCGGTGCGCGGCGAGCGCCACGTCGCCGGCGTGCCCGACGCGAGCGAGGCCGCGCGCGTGGCCGTCGATCTCGCGCGGCTGCGGGGGCTGCCCGCGCCCGGGCGCCGCGAGCTGCTCGAGGCGATCGAGAGCGCCCTCGCCCGCGGCGAGCCGCTCGGCCGGGGTCGCGTGCTCGCGCGGGCCCTCGAGGACGTCATGGTCGGCCGGACGCGCGGGCGCCTCGCCCCCAAGACGCCGCGATCCGGCCTCGTCCCCCACGTCGCCGCCCTCTTCGCCGAGCTCGACCTGCCGCGCGCGATCTCGGACGCCCCGCGGCGCGCGGGCGAGGGCGACGCGACGTGGTCGCTCGATCCGCTGCGCTCGCCGACCGATCGCCGCCGCCACGTCGCGTTCGAGCGCATGGGGGTGGCGGGCGTGCCCTACGCCAAGAAGGACGACCGCCCGCAGAGCGGCGCCGAGCTCCTCGGCGCGCGCTGGCGCGTCGAGTGGACGCCCTCGACCGAGGCGATGCTCGAGCTCGCCGGCGTCCGCGGCGTCACCCTCGAGCAGGCCGCCGAGGGCGCGCTCCGCGCCGCCGAGAAGAAGCGGAGCGACGGGGGCGGCCTGCGTGCGGTCGATCGGCTCGAGCTCCTCGAGGCCGCCGCGCGCGCGGGGCTCGCGCGCCTCGCCGCCGAGCACGCGGCCGCGCTCTCGGGGCCGTTCCTGCTCGAGGCCGGCCTCGCGGAGCTCACCGCCGCGATCGCGCTCGTCGACCGGATCCTCCGCGGCCACGTCCCGGGCCTGCCGCTCGAGTGGTCCGGCCCCGCCGACGTGCGGGCGTTTTCGCCTCCGCCCGCGCTCGATCGGGGCGCGCTCCTGTCGGCGGCGGTGCGCGCCGTCGAGGGGCTCTCGGGCTCGACGCGCATCGAGGACGCGCTCGCGCTCGGCGAGCTCGTGGGCCTGCGCGGCGAGGCCGCCGCGGGCGACGGGCGGCTCGGGTGGGCGCTCGACGCGCTCGCGGAGGACGGCTCCCCCCTCATGCAAGGCGCCGGCAGCGCGGCGCGCGTGCTCCTCGGCCGCGGCGCCGCCGCCGAGCTCGGCGTGCGCGCCGGATCCTGGATCGACGTCGGCGGGCCCGCGCTCGCCGACCGCTTCCGCGGCGCGCTCGTCCTCGCCGCGCCGATCCTCGAGGCCGAGCCCGCGATCGTCCGGCCGATCGTGGAGCGCCTCGCCGCCCTCGAGGACGACGCCTTCCTCGAGCGCGCGCCCGCCCTCCGCGACGGCTTCGACGCGCTCTCGCCCGCGGCGCGCTCGCGCATGCTCGAGGCCGTCGCCGCCGAGCTCGGGCTCTCGGACGATCCGTCCTCGCCGCGCCTCGACGCCCCGCTCGCGGCCGCGCCCGAGATCCTCGCCGCGCAGGCGGCCGCCGACGCCGCGGGGCGCGCCGCGATCGCCGCCCTCGGCCTCGGCGCGGACGCGCCCCCCCCCGCCGAGGAGCCGAAGATAGCCGGCGACGAGGCGCCGGCCGCCCCGGGCGCGATCGCGACGCCGCCGGGGAGCGCGATCCCGATCCTCGACCGCCTTCGGCTCGTCCTCGGTCGCGAGCGCGACGCGCTCCGGCCGCGCTCGACCCCGATCGCGCTCGCGCTCGACGAGCTCTACGGGCGCGGCCGCGGCGAGGGCTCGCGCGGCGACCTCGGCGTCGGCGGCGGCACCGAGGCGCCGTTCCCGAGCGTCCGCGCGTGGGGCAAGGAGCTCGAGGCGCTCTTCGGCGATCGCGTGCGCGAGGAGGTGCTCGCGCGGGCCGCGGGCCGCGGCGTCGGCTCGGCCGTGGTCGAGCTCGACCCCGACCGGGTGAAGCCGTCGGTCGAGCTCCTCGAGACGATCTTGGCGCTCAAGGGCGGCCTCCCCGAGGCGGACCTCGCGCACCTGCGGCGGATCGTCTCCCGCATCGTCGACGAGCTCGTGCGCGAGCTGTCCACGCGGGTGCGCCCGGCGCTCGCGGGCCTCGTCACCCCGCGCCCCTCGCGGCGCCCGACCGGGCCCCTCGATCTCCGCCGCACCGTCGCCGCGAACTTGCATACTGCACGGACCCGCGAGGGCGCCGGCTTCACCCTCGCCCCCGAGCGCCTGGTGTGGAAGACGCGCACCCAGCGCGCCCTCGACTGGCACGTCGTCCTCGTCGTCGACGTCTCGGGCTCGATGGAGCCGTCGGTCATCTACAGCGCCGTCATGGCCGCGATCCTCTCGGCGATCCCGGCGGTGACGGTGAAGTTCGTGGCCTTCAACACCCAGGTGCTCGATCTCTCCGACCGCGTCGACGATCCGCTCGGGCTCCTGCTCGAGGTGTCGGTGGGCGGCGGCACCCTCATCGCGCCGGCGCTCCGCTACGCGCGCTCGCTCCTCAAGGTGCCGGCGCGATCCATCGTGCTCCTCGTCACCGACTTCGAAGAGGGGGAGAGCGTCGCCGACGTGCTGTCGGAGGCGCGCGCCCTCGTCGAGACCGGCTGCAAGGCGCTCGGGCTCGCCGCCCTCGACGACGTGGGCAAACCGCGCTTCCACCGGGGCATCGCCGAGCTCGTCGCCGGGGCCGGGGTCCCGGTCGCCGCGCTCACCCCCGCCGAGCTCGCGCGCTGGATCGGGGAGCAGATCCGGTGACCGACCGCCCCCGCGCCCACCCGACGCTCCTCGCGGCGCTCACCAAGGCGACGCCGGCGCGCATCACCAAGAAGCTCGACGCGAGCCCGCGGGCGGCCGAGGCCTGGGCGTGGGCCGCGGCCGAGGGGCGGTGGACGGTGACCACCGACGCCGGCGAGGTGGTGACCGTCACCGGCGCCGTGGTATCCGAAGTGGGACAGCTCGGCTGCTCCTGCCTCCTTTCGCCGCGCTGCTTCCACGTCCTCGCGGTCGCGTCGGCGCTCGCCGTCGACGAGGGCGACGCGGCGGAGCCGGCCGCCGCGCCTGCGCCCGCCGGCGCCGCCCCGGAGGGCGGGCGGCCCGCGCCGTTCGAGCCCGGGGCTGCGCAGCGCGCGGCCGCGCGGGCGGCGCTCGCGGCGAGCGAGGAGCGCCGCGCTCGCGGCGCCTCGGGCGCGGGGGCGGTCGTGCTCGGCGAGCTCCTGCGCGCGGCCCACGAGGCGCGCGCCTGCGGCTTGCCCCGGCTCGGCGCGGCGGCGATGCGCGTGGCCCAGGGCGTGCGCGCCCTCCGCGAGGAGCGGCCCGAGTTCACGCTCGACGGGCACACGGCGGCGCTGCTCGAGCTCGGCGTCGTCGCGCTCGCGCTCGCCACCGGCCGCGCCGACGCGTCGCACGTCGGCGTCGCGCGCCGCGAATACGAGCCGGTGGGGAGCCTCGCCCTCGTCGGCCTCGTCGCCGAGCCCGTGATCGCGACCGGCTACGCGGGCGTCGTCAGCTACGCGTGCGACGGCGCGGGCCGCGTGTGGACCGTCAACGAGATCGGCCCCTCCGCCGACGCCGCGCGCGCCTTGTCGGCCTACGGCATGGCGGTGCGGATGGGCGACACGAGCATCCCCCACCGCGCGCTGGTCCGCGAGGGCCTCTTCGTCGAGGGCGCGACGGGGTCGCGCGACCGCCGGCTCGGCGCCGGCAGCCGGGTGAAGGCGGTGCGCTCCGGCCCCACGACCCTCGATCACGAGGCGGTGTCGGCCCTGTTCCGCGCCCCGCTCGACGAGCAGATCGCCCGCGCGTACGCCTCGCTCGAGGGGCCGCTCGAGGAGCGCTCGGCGGCGGCGACGCTGGTGTTCGCGGAGGTCGAGGTCGTGGGCGCGGAGCCGCGCGCCCTCGTCGTCGCGGCGGCGCGCCCCGATCGCGCCCCGCTCGCGGTGCGGCTCGTCGCGCCGAGCGACGCGCCCGAGCTCGCCTACGCGTCGAACCTCCGCCTGCTCGCGCGGGCGCCCGGCCTGCGGCTGCGCGTCGCGGGACACGTCGTCGCGGGCGCGCCGCGCACGCTCGCCGCCGTGCTCGCGGCGTCGGCGCCCGCCGGCGAGGCGACGGCGGTGGTGGGAGGGGAGGCGTCGTCGCAGCTCACGCTGCCGAGCGAGTGGGGAGGTCGCGTGTGCCTCGGGCTCGACCGGCTCCAGGCCGCGCACGTCGCGGTCGCGCCGGGTGCCTCGCCGCGCGCGCTCCCGGAGGCCGCGTCGCGGCTCGACCCTCTCGCTCCGCTCCGCCGTCGGCTGGAGCGCGTCGCCCTCGGCGGATCGCGGACGCTCGGCCCCGGCGCGCAGCGCTCGGTGGACCACGAGCGGGGCGACCTCGGCCGCGCGATGATGCCCGAGGCCGCCCGCGCGCTCGGCGCGCTCGCCGTCGCCGCCGCGCGCCGCGAGCGCCTCGCCGAGGCCTGGCTATCCCTGGCCGTATACGAGCGCGCCGCGACGCGGCACCTCCTCCGCGCCGCCTGGCGCTGATCGCCTCGACGCGAGGGCGAGGGCGCGCTCGCCGACGCGCGCCTCGGCTTCGCGCCCGCTGTTGGCGCGCCCCTACAGGGGCGGCCTCGCCCAACGGCGCGCTCGCCGCCGCGTCGCGCGGGCATGGCGAGAAGCATTGAGGAATTCGCCGCGGGCGACGGGGCCGGCGCGCGGCACGCGTCTTGGAAGGTGTGCCCGCCATGCGCCATCAAGCCCGCTCCTCGGCCCACCCCATCGGCGTCCGCGACGTTCGCTCCACGATGCCGCCGCCGCTCGTCTACGACGGCGAGCGCGCGCGCCCCTCGCGGCGCCCGCCGGGTCGCGAGCTCCCGCGGTGGCTGGGGCTCGCTGCGCGCTTCGCGGTCCTCCTCGCGATGACGCTGCTCGTCGGGCGCTGCACCCTCGGCGTCGTCGACCGCCCGCGCGCGCTCGGGCTGTCGAAGGTGACGCGCGGCGCGAGCCTCTCCGACGCGGAGCGCGTGGTCGTCGTCCTGCACGGTTATGGCGCCGACGAGGACGACCTCCGCCGCCTCGCGCCCGAGGTCGTCCAGCTCGGCGCCCCGGAGCGGACGGCGTTCGTGTTCGCCGAAGGACCGTACAAGGCCGGGCTCGGCCGCGCGTGGTGGACCACGACCGACCCCGCGCAGCGCAAGGACAGCGCGGACCGGGTGTCGGCCCTCGTCGACGCGATCCTCGCCAAGACCGGCCTGCCGGCGGAGAAGGTGGTCCTTGCAGGCTTCTCGCAGGGTGCGGCGCTCGCGATCGAGGTCGCGCTCCTGCGCGCCGACACCCTCGGCGGCGTCGTGGCGATGTCGCCGTGCGCCGACCGCGCCCCGTGGAGCACGCTCGCCGCCGGTCACACGCCGGTGCCGGTCGTGGTCGCCCACGGCAAGAGCGACCGCGTCTGCCGCTTCTCCGGCGGCGAGGGCATCGCGAGCACGCTCGCGGCCGCAGGTCACCCCGCGCGGGTGGTCGCGTTCGAGGGTGACCACCAGATCTCCGCCGAAGGCGAGCGGGCGCTCGCGAGCATGCTCCGCGGCGCGCCCGCCGAGTGACCTGCCCCGCGCCGCGCCGACCACGGCGCCGGCGGCCCGCCGCTCGGGCGCGCCGACCACGGCGCCCGCCACGCGGCGCTCGGCCCGCGCTCGGCCTGCGACCCGCCGCGCGCTCGGCCTGCGGCCGGCCGCCTCGGGCCGTCCTCGGCGGGCGACGGCCGCGCGGCCTTCGCCGCGGACGCATCGCGTGCGCGGGCCGCCGCGGTCCGAGTATGCTCGAGCCTCGATGAAGCTCCGCCTCGCCATTCTGGTCTCGCTCGGCGTCGCCTCGGCGTCGCTCTGCACGTCGTCGTCTGCGCGCGCCGACGACGTACCCCCGCCGCCGACGGACTGCCCGCCGGGCTCCGTGGGTCGCACGGGCCACGAAGGTGAGGCCTGCGTCGCGACCACGTGCGCGACCGACGGGGAGTGCACCGGCGGCAAGCGTTGCCTGGAGCAGGCGCTCTGCGTGAAGGTGCAGACGGGCGTCGCCGGTCAGTTCGGCCGGCCGTTCTCGCGGAGCGTGGCGAGCCGCGTCTGCGAGCCGGGAAAGACCCAGTGCCTCGACGGCGCCACGTGCGAGCGCGCGAAGCGCTGCGTCGACCCCGCCAAGCGTGCGGACGGCCCCTCGACCGCCGCCGCACCCACGACGGGGCCTTCCTCGTCGACGGCCGCGCCGCCAGGCCCGCCGCCGAGCAAGAGCCGCTGCGGGGCGGCGCCGGGGCCCGCCTCGGGCACCCTCCCAGCCACGCTCGTGGCCGCGGCGCTCGCGTCGCTGGTGCGCCGTCGGCGTCGATGAGCGCGGGGGGAGCCGCCAGCCGCGCCGGTCGGGCTGGCCGCGCCGGTCGCTCCGGTCGCGCGCGACGTGCTCGCCGCGCTCGCCGCGCTCGCCGCGCCGTCGGGCTGGCCGCGCCTCCGCTGGCCGCGCCGGTCGGGCTGGCCGCGCCGGTCGCGCCGGCTGGCATTCAAGCCGCTGGAGCGCCGTTCTCAGCGCGCGAACTTCACTCGCCATGACGCTGGGAGCACGCACTCGTCGGCGCGCGAGGAAGGTCGCCGTTGCCCGCGTGTCGCTACGCGGTTGGTCCACGTCGTGCGTCGGCCGCGCGGCGCGAGGGAGGCGGAGCGGTGACGAGTGGGAGGCTCACGGCGGTGCTCGATGCACGGTCGGCGGAGGCGCGGTCGGCGGAGGCGCGGCCGGCGGAGGCGCGGTCGGCGGAGGCGCGGGCGGCGGAGGGGCGGTCGGCGGAGGGGTGGCCGGCGGAGGCGCGGCTGGCGGAGGCGTCGTCGGGCGGAGAGGGCCGCGCCTCCGCGCCCGTGTCCGCAATGGGCGGCTCGGCTCGGGCTTCTTCGCGGTCGCGCTGTCCGCAATCTCGGACCGCGGCGCGCCGTCGAGGGCGTCCGACGCGGAGGGCGCACGTCACCACGGACGAGCTCGCCGCTCCCGCTTCCGGCGCGCGCAAAGGCGTTGTAGGCACGAGCGCCATGCCGTCGCCGCCGAGCCGAGCCCTCCACCGCGCCGCCCGTGAGCCCGACTACGTCGAGGTGCTCGGCGCGCGTGAGCACAACCTGCGGATCGATCGCCTCGAGGTGCCGAAGCGGCAGCTCGTCGTCTTCACCGGGCCGAGCGGCTCCGGCAAGTCGAGCCTCGCGTTCGACACCATCTACGCCGAGGGCCAGCGGCGGTACGTCGAGACGCTGAGCGCCTACGCACGCCAGTTCCTCGGCCAGATGGAGCGACCCAAGGTCGAGCACCTGCGCGGCCTGTCGCCCACGATCGCGATCGAACAGAAGGCGGCGTCGTCCAACCCGCGCTCCACCGTCGGCACGATCACCGAGATCTACGACTACCTGCGCGTCCTCTACGCCAAGGTCGGGGAGCAGCACTGCCCGACGTGCGGCAAGAAGGTCCGCGCGCAAGATCCGCAGTCGGTCGCCAAAGAGGTGCTCGCGCTCCCCGAGGGCACGCAGGTGACGCTCCTCGCGCCGCTCGTGGTGCACCGCAAGGGCGAGTTCCGAGGGCTCCTCGAGGAGCTGCGCGCGCGGGGCTTCGCGCGCGTCTTGCTCGACGACGAGCTCGTGCGGCTCGACGAGCCGCCGGTCATCGACAAGAAGCGCAAGCACACGCTCCACCTCGTCGTCGATCGGGTGGCGGTGCGCCCGAGCGAGCGAGCGCGCGTCGTCGAGGCGGTGGAGCTCGCGCTCCGCGAGGGCAAGGGGGAGCTCCGGGTCCGCGCGCCCGGCCGGCCCGAGATGATCTTCAGCGAGGCGCGCTCGTGTTGCGGGACCTCGTTCCCCGAGCTCTCGCCGCAGAGCTTCTCGTTCAACTCGCCGCTCGGGATGTGCCCGGCGTGCACCGGCCTCGGCAAGCGCGACGAGGTCGACCCCAAGCTCGTCGTGCCCGATCCGTCGCTGTCGATCCGCAAAGGGGCGATCGCTCCGTGGGCGAGCGCCGCCGAGCGGGGCGAAGGCTGGACGGCGCGCATCATCGACGGGGTGGCCAAGGCGTTCGGCGTCGATCTCGACGCGCCGTGGAAGAAGCTCCCCGAGGCCAAGCGCCGGCGCATCCTCTACGGCGCCGACGGCGAGAAGATCGCGGTCAAGTGGGGCAAGGAGGGCACCCAGAACCACGGCAGCTGGGCGATGAAGTACTCGGGGGTGATCCCGACGCTGGAGCGCCGCTTCCGGGAGACGGCGTCCGACGCCGCGCGCGAGGGCTACCGCAAATACGTGCGTGAGCGCCCCTGCGACGCGTGCGGCGGGCTGCGCCTTCGCCCCGAGAGCCGCGCGGTGAGAATCGCCGGCAAGGGGATCTGCGACGTGACGTCGATGACGGTGGCGGCCGCGGCCGCTCACTTCGCGGGGCTCAGCCTCCCGAGCGCGAGCGCGGCGGTGTCGGCGGGCGCGATGCGCGAGATCGAGGGTCGGCTCAAGTTCCTGCTCGACGTCGGGCTCGAATATCTCACTCTGGATAGGTCGGGGCCGACTCTCTCCGGCGGCGAGGCCCAGCGCATCCGCCTCGCGAGCCAGCTCGGCAGCGAGCTCTCCGGCGTCATGTACGTCCTCGACGAGCCCTCGATCGGCCTCCACGCGCGCGACAACGCGCGCCTCATCGACACGCTGAGGCGGCTGCGCGACCTCGGCAACACGGTGATCGTGGTCGAGCACGACGAGGAGACGATCCGGGCCGCCGACCACGTCGTCGACTTCGGCCCCGGCGCCGGGGTCCTCGGGGGCGAGGTGACGTTCGCGGGGACGCCCGACGCGCTGGAGAGGAGCGGGAGCCTGACCGGCCTCTACCTCGCGGGCTCGCTCCGCATCGAGGTGCCGGAGGAGCGGCGTGAGCCCAGGGGGTACCTCAAGGTCCGCGGCGCTCGGGAGCACAACCTGAAGGACGTGGACGTCGACATCCCGCTCGGCGTCCTCACCGCGGTGACCGGCCCGAGCGGCGCCGGCAAGAGCTCGCTCGTGAACGGCATCCTGCTGCCGGCCCTCGCGGCCGCGCTGCACGGCTCCGAGGAGCCCATCGGCGACCACGACACCATCGAGGGGCTCGCGGCGCTCGACAAGGTCATCGCGATCGACCAGCGGCCGATCGGCAAGACGCCGCGCTCGAATCCGGGCACGTACACCAAGGCGTTCGACGCGGTCCGCGCGATCTTCGCCCAGCTCCCGGAGTCTCGCGTGCGCGGATGGGACGCGGGGCGCTTCAGCTTCAACGTGAAAGGCGGGCGCTGCGAGCAGTGCGGCGGCGGCGGCCAGGTGAAGGTCGAGATGCACTTCCTCGCCGACGTGTGGGTGCCGTGCGACGCCTGCGGGAGCATGCGCTACAACGCAGAGACCCTCGAGGTGAAGCTGAAGGGGCGCTCGATCCACGGGGTCCTCGAGTCGAGCGTGGACGAGTGCCGCGAGCTCTTCGCCGCGTTCCCGCAGATCACGCGCGTCCTGTCGACGCTGTCGGAGGTGGGACTCGGCTACATGAAGCTCGGGCAGCCCGCGACCACGCTCTCGGGCGGCGAGGCTCAGCGCGTCAAGCTCTCGCGCGAGCTCGGCAAGGTGCAGACGGGCCGCACCCTCTACGTCCTCGACGAGCCGACGACGGGCCTCCACTTCGACGACGTGCAGAAGCTCCTCGCGGTGCTCCGGCGCCTCGTCGAAGCGGGCAACAGCGTGGTCGTCATCGAGCACAACCTCGACGTCGTGAAGTGCGCCGACTGGGTCATCGACCTCGGGCCCGAAGGCGGCGCGAAGGGCGGCACCATCGTCGCGAAGGGCACACCGGAGGATCTCGCTCGTCAGGCGAGCTCGGTCACCGGGCGCTACCTCGCGCCGCTCCTCGCGCGACGATCACGCGCGCCTCGCGCGCCTGCCACCGCGCCTTCGCCCTCGCCCGCTCGCCCTCGCGCGTCCGCGCGGGGCCCCGCGAAGGAAGGGCGTCGAGGAGCTTCTTCGTCGACCGTGTGACCTCGGCGATGGCACGCTCGAACGCGGCTTCGGATCCTACCGGCGGCTTCTGGGCGCCGGAGACCTTCCGGACGAACTGCAGCGCGGCGGCCCGAATCTCGTCCTCGGTGGTCGGCGGGTCGAAGTGGTGGAGGATCCGGATGTTGCGGCACATGGCGGAGAGGATACCCGAGGGCGCCTGCGCTGGTCGGTGCCCGCGAGGGATCGCGGCCACCATGGCGGCGGGGGGTTCCTCTCCGCGGCCACCGAGGTAGCGGCGGCCGGCACGGGCCCCGCCACCGCTCGGACGTCGCAAGGTCGCGAACGCCACCGACCACGGCGCGGGTGACCCGCTTCGAAAAAATGGGCAGCAAGCTGCCTAATTTCGGGACGCGGCTCGGCGCTTCTCGTCTCTGCGCCCCCCGCCTGGAGGCGGGATGCTTGGTCCACAGAAAGCTGCGGCGTGATGCAGCCGTGATCCAGGGCCTCCGGAAAAAGCAGAATGAATTCAAGCAGAGCACCCGTGGTGCGAGGTGTGCATGTGTAAGTATGTCTCATACCTCTTGCTCCGGGGTCCCATGCGCATCCGCTCGCTCGCTCTCGCTCTCGCTGCGTTTCCACTCCTGGTGGCTTGCTCCGCCGTCGCCGAGAAGATCGGCAGCTCCGATGCGGACCACACGGAGGACCAGCCGACGTACGCCCAATACAAGTGGCTTTGGGCCGACGAGACCGAAGAGGAGTTCAAGTCGATCGCCCGCGCGGGGTCGATGTGGAGTGACCCGGAGTTCTTCGCGCTCGATCACCCGATGGCGCAGCGTCTCCAATTCTGGGTCGACAAGATGGACGAGGCCCTACGGGCGCGCAATCCGAAGGCGCTCGCGTCGACGCCCAAGCCCCGCATCATCTTGCGCAAGGACTCGGACCCCAACGCCTGGGTTTCGTACATCCCGGTCTCGTGGAAGGTGAAGGGAGCGCTCGCGCGCGCGGGGAACGCGCCGGCCCAGCCCAACGTGCCGAGCGACGCCGGGGCAGATGGGGCCACCGAGGCGGGGTCGACGGTGCCTCGGACCATTCCGACGCTGATGTTGCTCTCGACCGGAAAGGTGGCTGCTCCCGGGTCGCTCCCTCCGCTCGATCGTCGCTTCGACGACGCGGCGCTCGCGGAGCTCGTCAAATTCGCCAACGACGGGTTCGCCAAGTGCCGGCTCTCGACGAGTGACGGGGCGGTCGTATTCGGAGAAGGCTGCGCCGTGGACCCGAGCCTCAGCGGCGACCGCTCCGACGCGATCGCGTTCTACGCAACGGGCAAGTGGATCACGGTCACGACGGGTCTCATCACCTCGATGCTCGACGAGGAGCGCATCGTCGCGGTCCTGGCCCACGAGCTCGGTCACTACTACCGGTCGCACTCCATCCAGCCGAGCGATCAGCTCAACTACTTCTACGCGCTCGGGGAGGGGAACAAACCCGAGAAGCCCGGGGCGGACCCGCGATACGTCGAGCAGACGCTGAAGGTGCGCGAGAAGCTCCGCTCCAACGACTGGTACGTCGACTACACCGAAGAGAACAAGCTCATGGCCGAGCAGAGGCTGGGCTTCTACACGACGGAGCAAGAGGCTGACGAGATCTCCTTGGAAATCCTGGCTCGGATGGGCATGCCGCCGACGCTGGGCCCCGACAGCCAAGCGCTTCTCCACAAGATCGTCGACGACCTGTCTTCCGGTCGCGGCGACACGGGTGAGATCAAATGGGAGAAGTGCGCGGCGCTGAGAGAGCGAGGGTTCAAGGACGAAGCCGGACAGGTCGTCTCGGTCCCCGTCGGTAATCTCTCCGATCCGCACCACTCGTTCTGCTTCCGAGTCTTCAACATGCAACGCGAGCTCGAGGCCCACCGGTACCAACTCGCTGCGGAGCGCCCCCGCCCGCCGGGCGAGCCGTGGTCGAAGCTCCTGCAGCGGATGCAGAACGACATCGATCCGCCGCCGCCGCCGCCGGCTGACGCGGGCCGCGACTGACCCCCGTCGGCCGCGACGGCGCGACGGATCCGTTGGCCGCGACGGACCCACCAGCCGTGAGGATCCGCCGGCCGCGACGGATCCGCCGCGCCGGCCGCGACGGATCCGCCGGCCGCAACGGATCCGCCGCGCCGGCCGCGACGGGACCCGCCGGCCGCGACGGGACCCGCCGGCCGCGAGCCCCCGGCCTGGCCCAGGCCACCCCAAAACTGGCCCGGGCCACCCCCCACCCCCACCCGGGCAGGTACCCCCCTTCGAAAAATGGGCAGCAAGCTGCCTAATTTTGGGAGGGGAGTAGCGGCAGGGTGGGGAAGGGGGGTGGCACGGGGCGTGCTGAGCGTGGACGCATGAACCACGTCAGCTTCGCCGCCAAGCGCGCTCACCTGGATCTGATGCTCTTCAATCGCAGCGCCCTCGCGCCGCTCGGCATCACGCCCGCGCGGCTGGACATGCTTCAGGCGATCCGCGCGCGGTTCGACGGGTGCCAGACTCAAGGGCAACTCGCCGCGCTTCTGGGCGTCACGCGGCAAACGGTCGCGCGGATGAGCCGCTCCCTCGAGGCGCTCGGCCTCGTCCTCTGCGAGCGGACGCCCCCGGACATGCGCCGCGTGTACATCGTGCTGACGGAGGCCGGCAGAGCGCTGCTCGAGCGCATCCAGCGCATCTACATCCGCTCCGGCATCGCGGGGCAGGCGGCCATCTTCGCGCTGCGCGACCGCGCGAAGCAGCCCGAGAAGGCGACTCGCCTCATCGAGATGGCGAGGCAGATCCGCGAGTCCTTGTCGAACTGCGCGCCCTTCGCGCCCGAGGCCGCCGACCTCCCGTCGTGGGACGAGGGTGCGGCGCTCGAAGGCGCCGACCGCAAGGTCTTCCGCGACGTCACGCGCTGGCTCTACTGGCGCTTCCGCGGACTCCCCTTCGACTACGTCATGGCGAACAGTCCCCCGTTCGAGGACCTCATCAACGCGAGCCTCCCGAGCGCATCACCCACGGGCCCAGGCCAGTGAGGACGTCCCCGATTGCCCGGTGATTGCAGAATGCACGTAAAAGGCTCGCCGGCCCGGTCGAAGAAATAGGCAGCAAGCTGCCCAATTCTGCGCGCAGGGGGATCCACGAGGTCGCCTCTCACCCCGGGGACGGGACGCCCTCTCCGGGCCGCGCGAGTGAGGGGCGGTGCGTCGCCCGAAAGGCGCCATGGCCGGCGGACCCGGCACCGTCGGTGGGGAAGTCGTCCGGGCGACCGCGTGCGGGAGCTGAACGGCGTCCGCGCGTCCGCGCGCCCGCCTTCGCCTCTCGACAGGGCGACTCGAGCGCCCTACACCTTGACAGTGGTGAGTGTAACAGTTATAAGTGAGTCACTGGGGCGTGGGCGATGAGCCGCGCCGCGCCGAGGCGATGGCGCGCGCCGAGGTGCCCCGAGGGACCCCGGCCACGCGCATCGTCGCCGGCAGCGCGCGGGTCGCGCGGGGGCTGCCGAAGCAGCCTCCGCGGTCCCGCCCAACGGCGGAGCCGCCCCCGCTGCGGAGCCGCGTCCACTTTCAAGGAGAGACCATGCGCAATGCCCAACCGAGCACGGACGCCACCGACGTCCGACCGACGCCCGACGACGACCGCTACCGCCGCTTCGGTGAGGAGCTCGACGAGCTGAAACGTCGCACCCTGGCCCGCGTCGGGCTGGAGGATCTCGCGCACGTGCGGCGCCTCGACGTGCTGTCACGCGCGATGGAGGTCACGGGACGTGTCCTCATCCACGTCAGCCCCGAGCCCATCACGTTCACTCTCGGTGTCGTCGCGCTCTTCGTCCACAAGCAGCTCCAGGCCACCGAGATCGGTCATACGGTGCTGCACGGCGCGTACGACGGACTCCCGGGCGCGGGGCGCTTCCGTTCGAAGGGGTTTTGGTGGGACGTGCCCATCGACGAGGAGTCCTGGCGCTACGGGCACAACGTGCGGCACCACGGCGGGGCGAACGTCGCGGGACGCGACGCGGATGTCCACTTCGGCCCGGCGCGCCTCACGCGGGAGACGCCGTACGACGCGAGGCGCAACCGCTTCCAGCTCCCGTTCATGATCGGCCTGCTCGCGCCGAATTTCGGCTTCCTCATGAACCTCCACTTCACGGGGTTGCAGGACGCCTACTTCGACAACGGGTTGCCGACGCGCACCGACTTCCTGCCCGATCGGTCGTCGGCGAGCGTTCGCGGCGCGTGGCGCAAGGCCCTCCGGAAGTACGCGCCGTATTACCTCGTGAACTACGTCGTGTTCCCGGCGTTCGCGGGGCCGCTCTTCTGGAAGGTGCTCCTCGGCAATTGGCTCGCCGAGGTGCTCCGCGACGTCTACTCGGCGGCGACGATCTACTGCGGGCACGTCGGCCCCGAGGTCGCCAGCTACCCGATCGGGACCAAGGCGCGCGGCCGCGGGCACTGGTACGCGATGCAGGTGGAGGCGTCGAACGACTTCGAGGTCAGCCTCCCGGTGTCGATCTTGTGCGGCGGCCTCGACCGCCAGATCGAGCATCACCTCTTCCCGACCCTGCCCCCCCAGCGACTCCGCGAAATCGCGCCCGAGGTGCGGGAGATCTGCGCGCGCCACGGCGTGACCTACCGGACCGACAGCTGGGGTCGAACCCTCCGCCGCGCCCTCGCGTGGGTCGGCGAGCTGGGGCGCCGGGGCGGCGCGCGCGCGATCCTCGAGGAGGTCTGACGTGTTAGAACTCGCGGACGTGAACGAGCCCGCCGCCGAAGGAGAGCACACGATCGACGAGATCTCCGCGCTCGCCGAGATCCCCAGCCGCACCGTGCGCTTCTACCAGTCGAAGGGCGCGCTCATGCCGCCGGTCATCCGCGGTCGCGTCGCGTACTACGGGCCGGCCCACCTCGAGCGTCTGCGGCTGATCGCGCAGCTCCAGGACCGCGGGCTACGCATCGACGCCATCCGCGACCTCTTCACGCGCATCGACCGCGGTGAGATCGACCTCGCCGAGTGGCTCGGCGTCGAGCGGGAGGTGGGCGCGTCGTGGGCCGACGACCAGCCGCGCACCGTCACCGAGAGCGAGCTCTACGCCCTCGTCGGCGGCAAGCGCCCCGGTCTGATCGCCGAGCTCGTGCGCCACGGCCTCGTCGAGCGCCACGGCGACGTCTTCCTGTCGAAGAGCCCTGCGCTCCTCGCCGTGCTCGGCAAGCTCGAGGCGGTCGGGGTCGACGTCGAGACCTCGGCCCAAGCCACGGCGATTCTGCAGAAGCACATGCATCGCGCGGCGAGCGACCTGCTCGACCTCTTCGTCTCGCGGGCGAAGTCTGGACACGTCGCCGCGACCGACGCGGCGGCGCTCCTCTCGGCCCTTCGCCCGACGAGCCTCGAGGCGGTTCGCGTGATCTTCGGCCGCGAGATGGAGCGGTCTCTGCGAAAGCTCCACGAGTCGGGGAAGCTCGCCGAGCTTCCGGCGCGCGCGCGCCGCGCGAAGCCGCGTCGCTGACTCGCGCGGCCCCGGACCGCGGAGCGCGAGGGCGAGGTCATGGCGCGGGAGCTCCGAGTCCCCGCCGCGCGAACATCTAAGATCCGATTGGCTCGCGTCGCCGTCGCGACGAGCTAGATCGACGCCGGTGAGCGAGCATCGTCGTCGTCGGTCCGTCGGAGCGTCCGTGAGCCTTGGCGAGGCTGGCCTCGCGTCGTCGTCGCTCGGGGCCGCGTCCCCCGCGCGCGGCGTCGTCGCAGGCGAGGTCGCGGTGCGCGTGGTCGCGGTGCGTGAAGGCGCGGTGCGCGTGGTCGCGGTGCGTGAAGGCGCGGCGCGCGCGGTCGCGGTGCGCGAGGTCGCGGCGGGC
>JAEUKG010000226.1 GCA_016794325.1 Myxococcales bacterium
GAGCGATCCACCCCGAGATCCCCGCGGAATCCGCGGGCGCGGCGTGGCACGCCAGGTGCTCTCGCGATCGGCATGCGCATCTCGAGGAAGGTCGTCTTGGCCGCCGCGATGGTTTCCGTCGCCGGAGCCTTGGTGTGGAGCCAGCGTTCGCCGAGCGCGGCGCCGCGAGAGGCGGCGCCTGGCGCTCCCACGGTCGCGAAGGCGTGGGACGGCCGAGTCTTCGACTCGAGCGGCCGCGCGCTCGCCGACGCGTCCGTCGAGGCGGTGTGGATCGGAGCCGACGACGCCCCCCGCGTGCTCGCGCGCGCGTCGACCGACGGCGCCGGCGCCTACCGACTGAGCGCGGAGCCGGGCGCGCTCCGCGGCGCGCTCCTCCTGCGGGCGACCAAGGAAGGGTACGGCGCGAGCGGCCGCCAGGTCGACGTCCGCGCGGTCGGCCGTCACGCCGACTTCACCTTGCTCCGCGGCGCGACCGAGGTCCACGTCACCGTCGCGACGGTCAAGGGCGAGCGCGTGCCCGGCGCCGAGGTGGTCGTGACGGCGGAGCCGAGCGCCGGCGAGGCCGGCGCGATGGTCGTGTTCGGCGACAAGACCGACGGTCGCGGGAGCTACGTCGCCAGGGGGATCGCGACGAGCTCCGCGACGATCCACTACAGCGTCGTCGCGCGAGGCCGCGGGCGCACGCACGGCGCGATCGTCAAGCCGCGCGGCGACGCGCCGGTGGAGATCGCCGCGGTCCTCGACGAGGGCGCTTCGCTCGTCGGAGCCGCCGTCGACGCCGCGGGGCGGCCCGTCTCCGCGCTTCGCGTCCGCGCCGCGGAGACCGACGGCCCGTGGAGCGACGAGGCCGAGAGCGACGGCGCGGGGCGCTTCGTCCTCCGCGGCGCCCCGCGCGCCACGGGCCTCGTCGTGTCGGTCCTCGGAGACTGGGTGACCGCGAGCGGCGCCGACGTCCCGGCCCGCATCGAGGCCGGCGCCGCCGAAGGCGAGGTGCGCGTGGTGGTCGAGCCCGCGGGCACGATCCGAGGTCGCGTCGTCGACGGTCGCGGCAACCCCATCTCCCTCGCTGCGGTCCGCGCGTTGCCCGCGGATCGGTCGATGGGAGTGGATCACCTCGCGACCACCGACGAGCTCGGTCGCTTCACGCTGCGCGGCCTGCGGACGCAGACGGCGTGGACGATCGACGCGCGGCACGACGACTGGGCGCCCAAGGCCGTCGAGAACGTCCCCGCCCGCGCCACCGACGTCGAGGTGCGGATGACCGCCGGGGGCGCGCTCGCGGGCGACGTGATCGACGACGCCCGGGCGCCGCAGTCCGGAGTAAGCGTGTACGTGCATCGAATCGAGAGGCGCGGCGAGGTCGCGACGGGGCAGCGCGAGCACGCCGAGGTGGCGGCCGACGCGAAGGGGCGCTGGGAGATCACCCACCTCGTGCCGGGCACGTACCGAGTGGAGATCCGCTCGGCGGCGAAGGCCGCGTGGGCGCCCACCGCCGCCAAGGTCCTCGAGGCCGAGGTCACCGAGGGGGGCCGCACCGTCGTCGACGAGGTGAGGGTCGCGCGCGGCGGCCGCATCCGGGGTCGGATCCTCGTCGACGCCGGCGCGCTCCCGCGGGCGGTCTCGCTCGCGCTCCTCCCGAGCGGCAAGGGCGGCGCGCCGCAGCGCTTCGCGGCGCAGGTCGACCGCGGCGGCACGTTCGTCGTCGGCCCGCTCGAGCCGGGCGCGTATTCGCTCACCGTGCACGACGCGACCCGCGGCTACGCGCGCGCCGACGCGATCCAGGTCGCGGCCGCGCGCGAGACGGAGGCCGAGCTCGCGTTCTCGGGGCGCTTTGCGGTGACCGGGGTCGTGGTCGACGCCGGCGGCAAACCCGTCGAGGGCGCGGTGGTGGACGTCTTCGACGCAGGCGATCGCGGTCAGCGCGACTACCCGCTCCCCGGGCGCGCGCCCGACAATTTCTCCGGCAACACGACCAAGACCGACGCCGCCGGGCGCTTCGTCGCCGACGGCGTCGTCGCGGGGCGCTACCAGGTGCGGGTGCAGAAGGCCGGCGCGCCTCCCGTCGTCCGACCCGTCGACGCGCCGTCCGAGAGCGCGATGCGCATCGCGTTGCCCGCCGGTGCCGTCCTCTCCGTCAAGGCGCCGGCCGACAAAGTGGTCATCGTCGAGACCAGCGACGGGCCTGGCGTGAGCGAGAGTCGGGTGACGCCCACCACCGGTGTCGCGCGCTTCGACGCGCTCCCTCCCGGCAACTACCGCGTCCGCGCCGTCACCGCGCAGGCGAAGCCGGTCACCGTGACCCTGGGCGCTGGCGAGGCCAAGACGGTCGCGATCCCGACGACGTGATCGCGCGCCGCCGCCGCGCGAAGGCGTCGCGGCGCGCAGGCGCGATCCGATCCGCGCTCCGGACGAGTCCGCGCGCGTGCGCTTGTTGCGCAACCGCCCTGCGCTGCCGCGCGCGTGCGTCGGGCAAGTCGGCGGAACGTGGCCCCGATCGCCGGGCACGGTCCGTGCTCCGTGCGCGGGCATGCACCTGCGCAACGTCAGCCTCGTCGCCCTCGCTCTCGGAGCGGGACTCGTCTTGCCGCTCGGGAGCGGCTGCTCGTTCACGTCCAAGGAGGTCGGGGCCCAGAGCTCGGCGGACACCGCGTGCTCCGGGGACGGCGACTCCGTCCAGAGCCTCGTCTGCGGCGTCGGCGTCGCGAACGGTAGGCTCGCGATCCAGTTCCACGGCCAGTGGTTCGCGCTCGGGTTCGAGGACGGCTCGTTCACCGTCGAGAACGCGGTCGACGCCGAGCCCGTCGCCGCCACCCCGAAGGACGAGGTGCTCGTCGAGGTGGACGACTGCGGTTGCGGCGACGATCGCACGCGCGAGTGCATCATCGCCAAGTGCGGGAGCCCCCGCCCGATCGAGCGCCGCACCGAGAAGCGCACGTACCAGGTCGACGTGGGTGAGCTGTCGTACCGGATCGTCGCGCGCCAGGAGGTCGTCGACACGCGCTTGCGCGCGAAGGACCTCGACGAGGACCTGCGCATCACCCGCAACATGGTCTTCGAGATCACGCTCGTCGATCCGCTCGACCAGAACCCCTGGGAGGTCTCGGTGCTCCCCAAGCGCCGCGCGCGCACCGGCGGCTCGCAAGAGGCGGTCAACGAGGCCGCCACCGACCCGAGCACGACCACGTCTCGTGGAACGCACGGTGAGCTCTTCGAGCGCGGCAACGTGGACTACCTCCCCGAGGTCGAGCTCGGCAGCGCGGTGAAGAAGTCCGCGGCGCTGACGAGCCAGATGTACGCGCGCTCGAACCCGGCGCTCAACCGCGCGCTCGACCTCGTGCTCCCCGCCGCTGGGGGGACGTTCCAAGATCACTTGGAGGACGGCGCGATCCAGGCCACCGGCAAGACGCTCGACCGAGTGACGAACCCGGGAGGCTCCACCGGCGCGTTCGACATGCAGCGCCTCACCCAGATGTACATGGACACGCGTCGCGGCAAGGCGGGCTGGTCGAGCCCCGGCACCGGCGAGCGGCCGATGGTCGAGACGACCGCGAAGGACTGGCGCTTCCGCCACAACATCCTGAGCTACGACGTGTATTTCCCGTTCCTCGCCGGGATCTGCGGCTTCGAGGCGCACCTCCACTCGTACGTCGCGGGCGCCCTCACCTACGGGCGGAAGAGCTGCTTCGACGGCCTCGTCACCTCGATCGACGCGAGCGGCAACCTCGAGTGGGCGCTCCAAGGCGGCGGAGGTCTCGGCTGCAACTTGCTCGTCGCGTCCGCTTCGGCGGGCCTCGAGGCCCAGGTGCGCGCGGCCGCGGAGTTCTCGACGTCGCTCCAGACGTTCCCGCCGCGGCTCGCGGCCTCGGTCGACCTCTACTCCGACATGTCGTACTCGGCGTATTTCCGCGTCCGCGTCCTCTTCTGGAGCAAGAAGTGGGAGAAGGTCCTCGGACAGAAGCGTCTCTTCCAGAAGCACGCGGGCTTCGAGCTCGCCCCGCTCGGCAACCCCGACCTCCACCTCTGCGACGCGCTCGACGACGACGGCGGCGGATGTTCCGATCCGTCGGCGTCGTGCGACGTCACGGGGCGCTGCGTCCGGTACGATTTCTTGCCGGGGACGACCGAGCCGAGCCGCGTCGACGTCGGCGCGTGCAACTTCTTCACGCCGCCGCCCGGGCAGCCCATCGACGCCAACATCGCCGTCGAGGGCGACTGCGAGTTCTTGAACCGGTGCTCGACTCCGTCGAAGGGGTTGCCGGCCGGCTACCTGAGCTGGGCGTGCCAGCAGTTCAACACCGAGCCCGCCGCGACCACCGCGCCCGGCACGACCAAGCCGCGCCGCCAGGGCGTGTGCAACGACGCCGACCTGTGGCTCTCGACGCCGCTCTCCAAGTCGAACTGCGGCAAACGCGCCAAGGTCTGCATCAAGGACAAGAAGACCGGGCAGGCGACCGACAACTGCGCGGTGGCGACGATCAAGGACAAGAGCGCCAACGACGGCAAGGGGTACCGCTGGGAAGCGAGCCTGAGCCTCATGAAGGCGCTCGGCCAGACCAACGCGTTCGTTCGCCGCAACTCGTGCAGCGGCGGCGGTGACGCCGACGTCACGATCGAGCTGCTCGACTGAACCGAAGAACCGCCCACGAGTCGCTCGCGAGGCCGGCGCCGCGCAGTGGGGGTGCAACTTTTCCGGGCCAGCGGTATTCGGCGGAAAAATGGCCCGCGTGGGAACCGGGGCGGGCCGCTCGCGTTCACTCGGCTCATGCGCGCCGCCCCCGTCTCGCTCGGTCTCCTCGCCGCCCTCGCGCTCACCACCCCCGCGCTCGCCGACAGCGTCTCCGGCACTCGCTTCGACGTCCGCGAGCGGACCCACACGGTCGACGTGCGCGTCGACCGAGGCTACGCGACGCTCGTCGTCACGCGCACCGTCGAGAACCCGGGGCCGAAGAGCGACCAGGCCACGTTCCACATCGACTTGCCGGAGGGGGCGGTCGCGACGCGCCTGCGCACCGCGGGTACGAACGCGCGCGGAGAGACCGTCTGGTTCGAGGGCGACCTCATGGAGGCGGAGGCGGCGGCCGAGAAGTACCGCGAGCTCACCGGGATCGGCGGCTACTACCCGAAGGACCCGGCGCTCTTGTCGTGGCGCAGCCAGAAGCACCTCGCCCTGCAGGTCTTCCCGATCCTCGGGCGCAGCGACAAGAAGGTCGAATACACGCTGAAGGTGCCGCTCCGCTACGAGGGCGGAGTCTACAAGGCGACCTTCTCGCCGATGGGCACGGAGGAGCTGCCGGCGACGATGCGCGTCACCGCCGCGCACCCCGAAGACGGCGTCCTCGTCAACGGGCTCGGCGTGCCCGCGAGCGGGTCGATGTCGATGCGGAGGGGCGTGGACCTGGAGCTGCGCCCGCGGGGGATGGCGACGGTCGACGCCGCGGTCGCGTCGGTGCCGTTCGGCGCCGACCGGGTGCTCGTCCACGCGCGCCTCGACGCCGCGCCGAAGCTCGGCGAGGTCCCCGCCCGCGCGGCGGTGGCGATCGTCCTCGACACGTCGAAGTCGATGAGGCCCGAGCTCGACGCCGCCAAGAGCGCCATCCGCGCCTACCTCGCGAGCTTCCCGGGCGCGGAGGTCGAGCTCGTCACCTTCGACCGGAAGGTGGCCTCCCCGTTCGGCCGCGCGCTGCCCGCACGCGAGCTCGTGACGCGCCTCTACGGCTTCACCCCCACCCTCAAGAACGGGAGCCAGCTCGACGACGCCCTCGCGCGCGCCGACCAGCTCCTCGCGGCGTCGGGGGCGCCGGTCCGCCGCGTCCTCGTCCTCACCGATCTCATGACGCGCTCGCGGCTCACCCCCGACGCGCTCGCGGCGCGCACCGTCGCGAGCGGCGCGGTCGTGCACGTCGCCACCGTCCACCGCGGTCACCCGAGCCTCGAGCGCGACGACGACAGCGATTGGGCCAAGCTCCCTCGCAAGACCGGAGGGCTCCTTTGGCGCGCGAGCATCGGGGACGTCGTCGACGCCGAGACGAGGAGCACGTACGAGGAGTGGGTGCGCCCCAAGCGCATCCAGAAGCTCACCGTGACGGGGATGCCCGGCTCCTTCCTCGCGCCGGACGAGCTCGTCGAGGGCACGGGCCTCGAGCACTTCGCGATCGAGGCCGCGGGCCTGGGCGCGGTGACGCTCAAGGGAGAGCTCTGGTCGCGCCCGATCACCGTCTCGTCCGCGCCGAGCTCCGACGAGGGCAAGCTCTGGAGCGCGCTCGTGTTCGGCTCGCCGCTCTTGGGGATGCTCCGCGAGAGCGAGATGATGCCGCTCGCGCTCAACGGGCGCGCGGTGTCGCCGGTGACGAGCTACCTCGCGATCGAGCCGGGCGTCCGCCCGTCGACCGAGGGCCTCGAGCTCTCGGGCGCGGGTGAGGGCGGCGGAGGGCGCGGCGAGGGGATCGGGCTCGGGAGCATCGGCACCCTCGGCCACGGCGGCGGCACCGGCAGCTTCGATCACGCAGCGGTGCTCCGCGCCGCGCTCTCCAACGCGATGCGCGGCTGCAACGTCCACACCGGAGAGGGCTCGGTCACGTTCGAGACCACGAGCGACGAGATCGTCGACCTCACCGACCTGAAGCTCACGCCCGCTCGGGACGCCAAGGTCACGAGCTGCGTCAGCGAGGCGCTCTGGGCGTTCGACTTGCCGGCGGCCTTCGTGGGGACGGACAGCTACGCCGTCACCGCCAAGCTCTGAGCGTCCCCTTCGAGGTGCGACGGTTCGGTCGCTGCGACGCGTTCGTCGCACCTCCGACTCGCGGGATCTCGCGGCGTTTTCGCGGGCGCGCGCCTTGCTTCGCGGGGGAGCATGGTGCCTCACCGCGCGCTCGCCGTCGTCGTCACGTGCCTCGTCTCGGCGTCGCTCCCGTCCGCCGCCCACGCCTTCTGTCGCACCCGAACGTGCAGCGGGGAGGGGTGCCGCCCCGGGCCTGACGGCTGCGCGACGGTCGGGGCGCCCGTGACGTGGGCGACCTCGTGCGTCGGCTTCGCCATGAACCCCGAGGGCATCGACGACGTCGACGACAAGGAGCGCCTGTCGGCCATCGTCGCGCGGTCGTTCGCGCGGTGGTCCGAGGTACCCTGCCCGGGCGGCGGCAAGAGCTCGCTCCGGCTCGTGCCGAAGGGGAACGTCGCGTGTCGCTCGGCCAAGCACACGAAGGGCGGTCCCAACGTGAACCTCGTGTTCTTCAAGGACACGGACTGGACGTACAAAGGCGTCGACGGCACGCTCGCGACGACGACGCTCACCTTCGACGACTCTGGGCGCGCCCTCGACGGAGACATCGCCG
>JAEUKG010000803.1 GCA_016794325.1 Myxococcales bacterium
CCGCGTACACCGACGCCCTCGCGGCGGTGGCGCACGGCGACGGAGGCGCGCGCGCGTACGCGAAGTTCCAGGAGGCCGAGTCGCGCGCCGCGGGGTGGTGGACCTTGCTCCGGGAGATCGTCGTCTTCTCCATCCCCGCGGCCGCGGTGTCGGACGTGCCGGGCGCCGGGCGCGAGCAGCTGCGGCGGGCGTACCGCTTCCTCGATCGCTACCCGTCGCCGTGGGCGCTCGCGCAGACGCGCCGCTTCGACGGCATCGTGACCGCGCTCGAGGGGCGCCCCGACGAGGGGCGCCGGCTCCTCGAGGCGTCGATCGCGACGTTCGAGCTCGCGAGCGACGTGCCCGACGCGCTGATGAGCCGCCTCATGCTCCACGCCATCGAGCGCGGGCTCGGCGAGGCCGGCGCCGTCGAGGGCCTCTCGGAGGCCCGCGCGGCGCTCGCGCGCATCGGCGTGCGCCCGCCGGAGATGCTCGAGCAGAACCAGGAGCGGCTCGCGCTCGCGCTCGCGTCGAGGGCCCCCCGCGCGCGGGCGGCGAGCGAGGTGGGGCTCGTGGAGCGGCTGGAGGGCCTCGTCGAGCGCGTGGCCTCGCGCGGCACGTCGGCGCCGCTGCTCGAGCGCGAGGTCGGGAGCGTCGTACGCGCCCTCCTCGCGGGCCGCGAGGTCCGGATCGAGCGGCGGGGCGCCGAGGTGCGTGCAGATTGCACGTGGTTCGAGGTCCCCGACGGGGCGGGCGGCGAGCTCCTCGTGGGCGTCGAAGGCGAGGTCGACGACGCCACGCGCGCGGCGCTCACGATCCTCGCGGCCGTCGCCGGGCTGGCGCTGGAGAACGCGACCCTCCGCGGCCTCGGCCGCGCGCCCGCGGCGGGGCCGACGGAGAGCGCGTCGTTCGTCGCGGCGTCCGCGGCGATGAAGAAGCTCTCGAGCGAGATCGCGCGGATGGCCCAGTCGCGAGCGACGGTGGTGATCCACGGCGAGAGCGGCTCCGGCAAGGAGGTCGTCGCGCGGGCGATCCACGCGCGCTCGTCGCGCGCCGGCGCCGAGCTCGTGGCGTTCAACTGCGCGGCGGTGCCGCGGGAGCTCTTCGAGGGTCAGCTCTTCGGCTACAAGCGGGGCGCGTTCACCGGCGCGGTGAAGGACTCACCGGGGGTCGTGCGCGCGGCCGCCGGCGGGACCCTCTTCCTCGACGAGATCGGCGAGCTGCCGCCCGAGGTCCAGCCGAAGCTCCTGCGCTTCCTCGAGAACGGCGAGGTGCTCCCGCTCGGGGAGGAGCGCCCGGTGGTCGTCGACGTGCGCGTCATCGCCGCCACCCACCGCGACCTCTTCGCCCTCGTGCGCGAGGGCCGCTTCCGGGAGGACCTCTACTACCGCCTCCAGGTCGTGCCGCTGCGGGTCCCGCCCCTCCGCGAGCGGCGGGAGGACGTCTTGCCCCTCGCCCGCCATTTCATGGGGCAGCTCGTCCCCGACGGCGCGAGCCCGCCGGTGCTCGCGCCCTACTCGGTCTACGCGCTCTAGGCGCACCGCTTGCCCGGCAACGTGCGCGAGCTCCGCAACGTCATCGAGCGCGCCCTGGCGTTCGCGCCGTTGCCGCGGGTGCTCCACCGCGAGCACGTGCGGGTGTAGACTCCGAAGGATGAGGCGAACCAGCGTCGTGGGGGCCCTTGCGCTCGGGGTGGTGGCCGTCGGCTTCGCCTGCAGCGGCGGCGACGAAGGCGGGGGCGGAGGATCGTCGGGCTCCTCGTCGGGCGACCGGCCCGACTCGAGCGT
>JAEUKG010000275.1 GCA_016794325.1 Myxococcales bacterium
TCCCGCCGCCCCGAATATCCGACTAGGGATAGTCGGGCCGCTTCACTTGCAGGTCGTCGGGTCGCGCAGCGTGCACTTGCCGCCCACGCACTTCGCGGGGTCGGCGCACTTCTTCCCGCCCGCCTCGTCGCAGGCGGCGCCCGGCTCGAGCGGCGCGTCGCACGTCCCCTCGGCGCTGCCGTCCCCGAGCGCGCACCGACCGTTCTTCTCGCACACGGCGAGCTTTCCGCTCACCACGCCGCACGCTTGGCTCTGCTTCGCGATCGTGATCTTGGTGCAGGTCCCGCTCACGCAGATGAGGCCCTTGCCGGCGAGGTTGCACGCGTCCGACTCCGACACGCGCGAGCACGTCGCGCCCTCGGCCAGCGCGGGCGTGCACTTCCCGTCGAAGCACGCGAGCCCGATCTCGCAGTCGGTCTGCGAGCAGTCCTCGCCGTCCTTGGGCACCGCGGCGCACTTCTTCTGGTGGTTGCACACGAGCCCGTCTTGGCAGTCGTCGTTCTCGACGCAGGTCGCCCCCGCGGCGCGCCTCCCGCCGCAGGTCCCGCAGTTGCCGCCCTCCGCCGCGAGCTGGCAGCTCGTCGACTTGCACTGGCTGTTCGCGCCGCAGGCGGCGCCGTCGGCGAGGGTGCCCGGCTTCTTGCAGTCCGCCGGGGGCCGGTTGGCCAGGAGGTCCTTGCACGCGGCGCCCTTCACCGCGAGGGCGCAGCGGTCGACGTCGGCCTGGGTCGCGGTGGCGCCCGGCAGCCCGAGGTCGCGGTTGATCTGAGGCGACAGCTTGGCGATGCAGCCCGCGGTGCTCCCGTACGCGACGTCGACGAAAATGGTGCACTCTGCAACCTTCTCGCAGTAGGCCCGAGCCACCGCGTCCCCGTTCAGAGCCGCGGGCGCGGCGTCGCCGCCGTCTCCCGCCCCGCCGCCGGCGTCACCGCCGTCGGCGGTGGGCACGATGGTGGGCTTCGAGTCGTCCGAGCACGCCACCACGAGGGCGAGACACGCCGCGACGGAGCCGACGGCGACGAGGATCGATGAGCGCATGAGCACCTCCCGCCGGCGCTGTTTGCAAGAGCTCTGCCGGCGCCTTCCTCGACAAAAAAGCCAACGCCCACGCGGGTGTGACATGCCATTCACACACCGGGCGTGGGCGCCGGTTCGGCCGAGGCCGCTACGCTCAGAGGAGCGACTTCGTCTTCACGTGCAGGACGAACGGCCCGGTGTCGGTGGCGAAATACGCCGCGGTGTAGACCACGATGCTCGCGCCGGGCGCGATGCTCGGGGCGTCGGCGCCGACGAGGCCCGACCAGCTCGTGGTGCAGGGAGCGGTGGAGCAGAAGTCGTTGACCTTGCCCACGCACGCCTGGCGCTCCGCGTCCGTCTTCGGGGGCGGGACGTTGTAGACGCCGGTGATGGTGTCGATGTTCGCCCCGCCGGCCGGCGCGGTGTAATAGATCTCGACCTTCGCGGTCTGCGCGGTCGGGTTCTTCACGACCAGGTACGAATACGACGTGAGGGTCGTCGAGAGGGTCGACGGGCAGGTGCCGCTCGCGACGCGCGCGATGCGGTCGGTGAGCGGCGTGAGGTTCCCGTCGTAGGTGACCTCGCCGTCGACCGCGCCCGCGATGGTGACGTCGGGCGGGAAGTCGAAGCACGGAAGCGGCGACGGCGGGCCGTACTGGCAGTTGTTCTGGCAGACCTGCTTGCGGAACGTCGACGGCGCCGAGCAGCCGGCCGTGATGTACTTCTCCTCGAGCGGGGTGCAGGCTTGCGGCGGCTCACCGCCGCACGCGCCGACCGCCCAGGTGCAGTTGTTCTGGCAGACCTCGTTGCGCGTGCCGCACTTGCCGCACGGAGCGGAGCGGGTCGCGCCCGGGGTGCAGCCTCCGGCGACCTCACCGGCGCAGAAGCTGTAGTCGCTCACCTTGTTGTTGGCCTCGCACACCGCCTCTTGGGTGCCGCAAGCGCCGCAGGCCCGCTGGAAGACCGTGCCCGGTGAGGTGCACGCGTCACCCGGCTCGGGGGCCTTCGGGCCCGCCTCCGCCTCTTTGGCGGCGTCGAGGGCCGAGTCGGCCTTTGCGTCGGGCTTGCCGGTGTCGGCGCGCGCGTCGACCGGATCGGTCGAGCTATCGGGCACGGCGATGCCCGAGCTGGACCCGCCGTTGTCGCCGCTCGAGGTCGTCCCCGAGTCGGTCTCCTCACCTCCGGCGCCGCCGTCGGCCGTACAGCCGGCCACCCAGATGACCGGAAGAGCTGCCAACATCGCGAAAGCCAAACCAATTTTCACGCTGCGCATGCCTGTGCTCCGTCGTGGAGGTTCGAGCCGACCTCTAAGCCCATCGAAAGCAACCTTAGATAGCCGAAAGGAGAGGGGCTCGTAGCGCGCCAAACCCCCTCGCGCAACCCATCTTTTCAACACACGCCCCGACATGTGATGCGAGGCGAGTCGAAAACCTCAGCAATCGCGAACACCTCCACGGAGTGAAGGCGGACGCGGCGTCTTCCGCCGTGACCGAAGGGGCTGCGGGAATGGCCGCTTGGGTCTGGAACGCCTTGCGCGGCGGTATCCCGCGCGCTACACGGGCGCGCTCTAGGTGTGTCAGGGAAGCCTACATGCCCAGCGCCCAATCCAGAGGGGTAACCATGCGCAGGTGGAAGACCGGTCTGTTCGTGTTCGCGGTGGGGAGCGTTGCGGCAGCGCAGCTCGTGACGGGCTGCAGCGCCGACGGCGGCGGGGAAATTCCGGCCGTGACCGATGATTCGGGCGCTTCGTCGAGCTCCAGCTCCTCCGGGCTCACGGCCTCGAGCTCGAGCTCGAGCTCGAGCTCGTCCAGCGGCTCGAGCGGCAAGGCCGACGCGGGCAAGGACGGCGCGGCGGACGCGAAGGCGGACGCCGTCGTCGACGCGGGGCCTCCGCCGCCAGTGCCCGGCGCCGCCTGCACCGACGTGGGCAAGATCGTCGCCAAGACGTGCGGCTTCTGCGGCACGCAGGAGACGGTGTGCGAGGGCACGAACAAGTGGAGCGACTACGGGCCGTGCCTCGGCGAGGTCGCGGGCGGCTGCATGCCGGGCTCCGTCGGCAACGAGGACTGCGGCAACTGCGGCAAGCGCAACTGGGTCTGCCAGAACAACTGCAGCAAGGCCTTCGCCGCCTGCGCGGAGCCCGCCGGCGCCTGCAAGCCCGGGACGGTGGAGTACACCCAGGCCGGCTGTGGCACTCCGGATACCTACAAAGACCGGACGTGCGACGCCACCTGCAAGTTCGGCGCGTTCTCGGCCACCTGCCAGCTCCCGAACAACGCGAACAAGCTGACGATCTCGGGGACGGTCGGCGGCGTGGTCAGCGGGCAATACAACATGCCGGCGGGGACCACGATGTCGAACGTGCTCGGCGACTGCCCGGGCGCGGACGTCGACCCGCTCGAGCGCGTCTCCTTCTTCTACGTCGAGATCTACAACAACACCGCCCAGACCGCGGTGGTGCAGCTCTACAACTCGGTGGCGCCGGGCGGCGACGAGCTCGACACGGTGATCTGGACCTACAACGGCGCGCTCCCGCCGACGACCGACGTGCAGCTCGCCGCCTGCCAATACGGCGTCGAAGACTCGTGCGGCATCAAGGCCTCGGGCGCGACCGGCGGAAACCTCGCCGACAACATCTGCGGCAACACCGACACGAACCTCGACATGGCGGCGGTCGACAACGTCAACATCGCTCCGGGCAAGCGCATCCTCGCGTACGTGTCGGGCTACCAGGCCGGCATCAACGGCCCGATCATGCTGAACGTTCGGACCAAGTCCTTGATGTGAGCGCGGCCGAGATCTCCGTCGAGGGGGACGTCGAGCGCATCACGTTCGAGAACCCCCAGACGGGCTTTCGCGTCATCAAAATTTCGGTGAGCGGGCGCGAGGGCCTCCTCTCGGTCGTCGGGGCCTTCCCCCAGGTGGGGGTCGGCTCCCGCGTGCGCGTGCGCGGCCTGCTCGAGAGCGACGCCCAATACGGCCAGCAGCTCCGGGCCGCGGCGGTCACCGAGCTGCGCCCGAGCACCCTCGAGGGCCTCGTGAAGTACCTCGGCTCGGGCGCGATCCGCGGGGTGGGGGAGAAATACGCCGCGCGCATCGTCGAGCGCTTCGGGCTCGAAACCCTGCGCGTGCTCGACGAGACGCCGGAGCGGCTCTCGGAGGTCGACGGCCTCGGCCCGAAGCGCGTCGAGGCGATCCGCGTCGGCTGGCGCGACCAGCAGGGCCTGCGGGAGGTGATGGTCTTCCTCCAGTCGCACGGCGCGTCGGCGTCGCTCGCGATGCGCATCCACAAGCGCTACGGCGATCGCGCGCTCGCCATCGTCTCGTCGGATCCGTATCGGCTCGCGGTCGACGTGTGGGGCATCGGGTTCCGCACCGCCGACCGCATCGCCTCTTCGCTCGGCGTCGCGAAGGACTCCGACGCGCGGGTGCAGGCGGGGGTGCTCCAGGTGCTCCGCGACCTCGCCGACGCCGGGAACACCTACGCCGAGGTGGCGGTCGTCGAGGCCCACGCCGCCCGCCTGCTCGAGGGCGAGCTCGGCGAGCGCATCGACGCCGCCATCGAGGCGCTCGCGCGCGCGGGCCACGTGTTCGTCGAAGATGTGCAAGGTGCACGCATCGTCCAGCCGATGGCGCTCTACCGCGCGGAGGCCCGTATCGCGACGCGCATCGCCGAGCTCTTGCGGCGGGAGCTGCCGGTCGTGCCGGGCGCCGAGGCCGCGCTCGCCGAGAAGGGCGGGATGGAGCTCGCGCCCGCCCAGCGCGAGGCGGTCTTGAGCGCGGCGCGCCTCGGCGCGCTGGTGGTCACCGGGGGGCCGGGCGTCGGCAAGACCACGATCGTGCGCGCGATCCTCGACGTCTTCGAGCGCGCGGGGGTGGTGGTGCGGCTGGCCGCGCCCACCGGTCGCGCCGCCAAGCGCCTGGCCGAGGCGACGAGGCGCGACGCGCACACCCTGCATCGCCTACTCGAGTTCGACCCCAAGACGATGACCTTCAAGCGCGACCGCGACAACCCGGTCGCGGCGGGGGCGATCATCGTCGACGAGACGTCGATGGTGGACGTGAACCTCGGCGACGCGCTCCTGCAGGCGGTGGGCGACGGCACGCGCCTCGTCCTCGTCGGCGACGAGGACCAGCTCCCGAGCGTGGGGCCGGGCGCGGTGCTCCGGGATCTCCTCGCGTCGGGGCGCGTGCCGAGCGCCCGCCTCACCCAGATCTTCCGCCAGGCCGCCGAGAGCCTGATCGTGAAGAACGCGCACCGAATCAACGCCGGCGAGCCCCCCGAGCTGCCGCCGCC
>JAEUKG010000301.1 GCA_016794325.1 Myxococcales bacterium
TCGGGGTCCGAGCAAGACCGAAGCCCCGCTCGCCAACGGCGTCGTGCGACGGCAGATCGGGCTCAAGCTGCGGGCGAAGAACACCTGCAACCTCGTCTACGTGATGTGGCACGTCGAGCCGACGTCCGGCGTCTTCGTCAGCGTGAAGAGCAACCCCGGGATGTCGACCCACGCCCAGTGCGGCGCCAACGGATACATCAACCTCAAGCCGTCCGGCGGCGTGCAGCCGAAGCGGCTCGAGGCGGGCGGAAGGCACACGCTCCGGGCAGCCATCGAAGGGCGGACCTTGCGCGCGTACGCGGACGGGGCGCTCGCCTGGGAGGGCACGCTCCCCGTGGAGGGCGACGCGATCGTCGGCCCCTCCGGCGTCCGCTCCGACAACGGCTCGTTCGACTTCGACCTCTCCGTCCCCGGCGGGGTGCGGGCGGGCGTGCCGTGCTCGCCGGCCGACGGACCCGACTGACCGATCGCCGCCGCGCCCGTTCGATTCGCCGCATCCCTGCGACAAGAGAGGACAAACCGGCGACGGTCGTTGTAAGCTCACGCGGCCGTAATGAGCGCTCCCACCGACACTCCCGCGCGCGACGTCGCCAAGGCGAGCCTCGTCCACACTCGCCCCATCGACGAGCTCCTCGCCGAGCTCGGAGTCGACGGCGCCGCCGGCCTGAGCGAGGCGGAGGCGAAGGCGCGGCTCGAGCGAGACGGGCCGAACGAGCTGCCGACGCCGCCGCCCCCGAGCAAGCTGAAGCAGTTCCTCGCGCAGTTCACGAACCCGATCGTCCTCACCCTCCTCGTGGCCGCGGTCATCGCGGGCATCAACGGGGCGAGCAACACCGGCAAGGAGCCGCTCGAGCGCTACGGCGACGCGATCGCGATCGTCCTCATCGTCGCCCTGAACGCGGTGCTCGGCTACTACCAGGAGCGGCGCGCCGAGGCCGCGCTCGACGCGCTGAAGAAGATGCAGACCCCCAACGCGCGCGTGCGCCGCGGGGACCAGGTGAAGGTCGTCTCCGCCACGACCGTGGTCGTCGGCGACGTCCTCGAGCTCGAGGCGGGCGACGCCGTCCCCGCCGACGCGCGCATCGTCCAGGCCTTCAACCTCGCGGCCCAAGAGGCCGCCCTCACGGGCGAGTCGCTCCCGGTGAGCAAGGACGCGCGGGCCGAGCTCCCCGACGACGCCACCCTCGGCGACCGCACCAACATGCTCTTCGTCGGCACCGCCGTCGTCCGCGGCAAGGGCCGCGCCGTGGTGGTCGCCACCGCCGGCAAGACGGAGCTCGGCAAGCTCAGCGTGCTCATGTCGGCGCCGAACGAGACCAAGACGCCGCTCGAGGAGCGCCTCGACCACTTCGGCAAGCGGATCCTCTGGGTGTGCCTCGGCCTCTCGGTCGCGCTCTTCGCCTGGGGGATGTTCAAGGGCGAGCGCAAATGGCACGAGCTCCTCCTCGAGGCGGTGAGCCTCGCGGTCGCCGCGATCCCGGAGGGCCTGCCGGCGATCACGACCATCACCCTCGCCCTCGGCATGCAGCGAATGGCGAAGCGCGGCGCCCTCATCCGCAAGCTCGCGGCGGTGGAGACCCTCGGAGCCGCGACGATCATCTGCTCCGACAAGACCGGCACGCTCACCCAGAACGAGATGACGGTGCGCGAGGTGTACGCCGGTGGCCGCTCCTACAGCGTCACCGGCGTCGGATACGGCGCCGAGGGCGACGTCGTGGACGACGCGGGCGCTCCGGTCGACACGCCGGCGCCGCCGCTGCGCGCGCTCGTCTCCACCGCCTCGCTCGCCAACAACGCCCTGCTCGAGAAGACCAAAGAGGGCGCGTGGAAGGTCGTGGGAGATCCGACGGAGGGCGCGCTCCTCACGCTCGCCGCCAAGGCCGGCGTCCCCCGCGAGTCCGTCGCCCCGTCGCACCAGCTCATCAAGGAGATCCCCTTCGACAGCGACCGCCGGCGGATGACGGTCGTGACGCTCGACGAGAAGGGCCACGAGGTCGTGCACACCAAGGGGAGCGCGGACGTCCTCCTCCCGCTCTGCGTCGCCCAGGCGACGGACGAGGGCGACGCCCCGCTCGACGAGGCCGGCCAGAAGGCGATCCTCGCGGTGGCCGAGCAGATGAGCGAGAAGGCGCTCCGCGTCCTCGCGGTGGCTCGTCGGCACCTCTCGACGGACTCCGACGCGAGCCCGCCGTCGGCCGCCGACGCCGCCGACCGCGCGAGCGGCGAGATCGAGCAGCGCCTCACCTTCCTCGGGCTCGTGGGGATGATCGACCCGCCGCGCGAGGGCGTGAAGGAGGCGGTCGCCGCGTGCCACGAGGCCCAGGTGCGGCCGGTGATGATCACCGGCGACCACAAGCTCACCGCGGTCGCGATCGCCAAGGAGCTCGGGCTGTGGGACGAGGGCGCCATCGCGCTCACCGGCGCCGACCTCGAGAAGCTCACCGACGAGGCGCTCGAACGCCGCATCGACTCCGTGCGCGTGTTCGCGCGCGTGACCGCCGAGCAGAAGCTCCGCATCGTGAAGGCCTTCAAGGCGCGCGGCCACGTGGTGGCGATGACCGGCGACGGCGTCAACGACGCCCCGGCGTTGCGCGAGGCCCACATCGGCGTGGCGATGGGCAAGGACGGCACCGACGTAGCCCGCGCCGCCGCCGACATGGTGCTCGCCGACGACAACTTCGCGACCATCGTCGACGCGGTGCGCGAGGGACGCGCGATCTGGCGCAACATCCAGAAGTTCATCTTCTTCCTCCTTTCGTCCAACGCGGGCCTCCTCGTCACCGTCTTCGCGGCGGCGCTCCTGCCGAAGATGCCCCCGCTGCGCCCCATCATGATCCTGTGGATCAACCTCGTGACGAACGGGCTCCCCGCCCTCGCGCTCGGGATCGATCCCCCCGACCCCACCCAGATGATGGAGCCGCCGCGCAAGGCGCAGGCCGGCCTGCTCGGGCGCCGCGAGTACTTCGGCATGCTCGCGGTGGGGCTCATCATGGGCGGCACTGCCCTCGCCTGCTACCTGTGGCCCTGGGAGGTGGACGCCGCGACCCGGCCCCCGTACGCGCGCGCGATCGCCTTCTCGCTGCTCGCGCTCTCGCCGCTCTTCCACGCCTTCAACTGCCGGAGCACGACGTCGTCCATCGCCGCGCTGCGCCCCGCGGTGTCGAAGCCGCTCGTCCTCGCGGTCGTGCTCTCGGCGGCGATCCACCTCGTCGCGGTGCTCGTGCCCAGCCTGCGCGGCGTCTTCCAGACCTACGCGCTCACGGGCACCGAGTGGCTCATCCTCGTCGGGCTCTCCGCGTCCATCGTCCCCATCATCGAGCTGCTCAAGCTCCTGCAGCGCAAGAACATCGTCGGCAAGGATCTCGGCCCGATGTCTCGCCGCTACGCCCGGTGACCGTCATGCGCCGATCCAACTCACCGTCCGTCGGATGGGGCGTCCCCGCCACGCTCCTCGTCACCCTCGCAGCCTGCGGCGGCCCGGCCAAAGAGCCGGCCGCGCACGCGACCCGGCCCCCGGCGTCCGCCGATCCCGGCAAGACGGACGGCCCTCTCCCCGACGGCGCGCTCCCGAGCCTCGGGAGCCCGGCGGGCCCGAGCGGCAACGAGGTCGCGATGACCGGTCCCCTCCGCCTGTTCCCGGTGGAGAAGGACTCGCCGGTCAAGCTCGACGGCGTGCTCAAGGAGTGGCACGCGCGCTCACCCGCCCGACACGGCAGCGCCCCCGCCACCCTCTCGGTCGCGCTGCAATACGACGACGCGAAGCTCTACGTCGCGGCCGAGGTCGGCGACGCGGCGTTCGTGCGCAGCGCGAAGGCCGGGGAGGACGAGGACTTCGCCGAGCTCGTCCTCGCCTTCCCGGGCCCCGGCGGCCCTATCTCTTACGGGATAGGCCTCTTCGCCGGCAAGGCCGGCGAGACGGCGGGCGCGGTCAAGATGACGGCGGGGGCCCGCCGCGGCCAGGAGGTCGCGGGGGCGAAGCTCGTCGAGGCCCCGACCGCCGGCGGGTACACGTTCGAGGCCGCGATCCCGTGGTCCACCTTCCCCGAGGCGCGGACGCTCCGCGTCGGCCTGCGGGGCGTCGTCCGCTACCACGACGTCGGCAAGGGCGGCGGGGGCGTCGTCGCGACGGGCCCGGGGGACGCGACCAAACCTGCCGAGCTCCCCGCCCTCCCCACCGACGCCGAGCACGCGGTCGTCGAGGGGCTGCTGCAGCCCAAGGGCCTCGCCGGCGACAAGCCCCGCTACGATCTCTTCGTCGACGTCTTCGGCGACGCGATGAAGGAGCGCGTCAGCGTCTTCGGCCGCTACTTCGTCGTGTGCGGTCCGGGATATCGCGGCGGCAAGCAGTTCTTCTACCGCGACCTCGGGGCCGAGGTCGTGCGCCTCGAGGCCCGCGACGTCACCGGCCGCGACAAGCAGGATCTCGTGGTCGAGCGGCGCTTCACCACCCCCACGAGCACCCGGCAGATCCTCGAGGTGTGGGCCCTGCTCGGCGGCGAGGAGCCGGTCACCGTCTTCAGCCAGGAGGTCGCGGTCGCGTCCGGCCCCAAGCGCGTCGTCAGCAGCGTGCGGGTGGGCAGCAAGGAGATCGAGGTGCGCACCGAGCCTGCGGTCGGGTGGGACGCCGCGACGTTCCGCGAGGCGCCGTCCGCCGACGTCGAGCCGATCCTGCTCCCCTGGGGCGCGGTGAAATCGCGGACGTACCGCTTCGACGGCGGGCGCTTCACGAAGGCGAGCGAGGTCGCGCAGGCCCCGACGGCGCCCCCGCCGAGCGCGAAGTCCTCGTCCGACCCCCTGCCGCGGGACGTGCCCACCCCCACCGTCAAGCCCGGGGCGCCGACCAGCGAGCAGCTCTTCGCCCAATACCGGCGCGACCAGAGCGTCGCCGACGGCGTCCGCCCGAAGGTCGAGCTCACCGTGAACGTGGCCGAAGACCCGCGCCCCGAGCGGGTGGTCCTCATCGGCCGCGACCTCGTGGTGTGGGGGCCCGGCTTCCGCGGCGGCAGCGGCTATTCGTTCGTGACGCTCAGCCAGTTCGAGTCCGAGGCCGACATCCAAGACGTCACCGCGCGCGACATGAGCGGCGACGGCACGGCCGAGCTCGTGGTGCGCGGCACCCGCCGCGTCGCGTCGAACGAGGGCAAGGTGGAGGTGGGCGCGCTCTTCGTCTACGAGCTCAAAGAGGGCCGCATCACCCGCATCTTCGGCGTCGAGACGAGCCGCGAGCTCGGCGCGAGCCGCGTCCAGGGCCTCGTCCAGTTCGTCCCCGCCAAGAGCGGCAAGGGCTTCGACGTCGACGTCCGGCCCGGCGTCGCGAAGGGGTGGACCGAGAAGACCTACCCCTTCGCGAAGGAGCAGCCGGGCGCAGGCGCCCCCGTCGAGCCGCTGCTCTTGCCGTGGGGCGGGATCCGCGAGGCTCGCTACGCCTACGCGAACGGCGCGTTCACGCTCGTGAAGTGACGCGCTCGGTCAGTCGCACTTGCCGGTGACGGGATCGCGGAACTTCCCCACGCAGTTCTGCGGAGGCGGCGGCGGCTTGATCGTGGTCGCCGGCGGCGGCGCGACGACGGTCGGCTGGGTCGAGGCTTTGCCCGTCGCCGTCGGACGGCCCGTGGCCACCGGCGGAGGGGCCGCGCCCGGGAGGCGCTTGAGGTCGACCCAGCGGTTCTTCTCGCCCGCCTCGGACACCTCGATCGTCTTCGGCTCGTGCCCCTCGAGCATGACCGTCACCATCACCTTCTCGCCGGGGACGAGGCCAAGCTCGTACGAGCGCCCCGTCGCGACGAGGTGCCCGTCGACCTTGAACTGGGTCTTCTCGGACACGGGGTTGACGTTGAGGGTCACTTCCTTCTTCTCGACCGGGGCGACGGCGGTGGTCGAGATCGCCGGGACCGCGGACGTGCTCGGGGTCGCCACCGCGCTCGGGGTCTCGATCGGGACGGGGTCGAGGTCGGAGGCGTGCGACTGACGCTTCGTGAAGATGAAGATGGCGAGGGTGCCGAGGATGGTCGCGGCCACGAGCATGCCGGCCACGGCGTAGAGCCCCCACGAGCGCGACTCGGCGGGGACGTTCATCACCGTCGCCACCGCCGTCTTCTGCGGGACGCGGAAGTAGTCGGCGGGCGCCCGGAAGTTGCCCGACGCGACCGTCATCTCGGCGTCCGGAGGCAGGCCGAGCTCCGCCTTCTCGAGATCGCGCACGAGCTCCATCATCGACGGGTAGCGGAGCTCCGCCTTCTTCGACAGGCAGCGCATCACGATCGCGTCGAGCCCGGCAGGGAGCTGCTCGGGAGGCAGGACCTCGCGCAGCGGCGCCGGCGCCTTGTACATGTGCTGCGTGAGGATGCCCATGAAGTTGTCCGCGTCGAACGGCACGCGGCCGCAGGCCATCTCGTAGAGGATGACGCCGAGCGAGTAGATGTCGGTGCGCGGGTCGACGGGAATGCCGGCCGCCTGCTCGGGCGACATGTAGTGGGGCGTCCCGAACACGCTGCCGGCGCGGGTGAGCCGCTTGCCCTCAGACCCGACCTTGGCGATGCCGAAGTCGAGGATCTTCACGAAGTCGCGGTCTTCACCGCGCGTCACGAGCATCACGTTGTCGGGCTTGAGGTCGCGATGGACGATGCCCGCCGCGTGGGCGGCGGCGAGCCCCGTCGCGATCTGCTTGGCGATCCGCACGAGGCGGCCCGGCGGGATGCACCGGTACTGGGCCATGAGATCCCCGAGGCTCGTGCCGTCGAGGAACTCCATGACGAAATACGTGGAGCCGTCGGGGAGCTGACCGAAATCGGAGATGTCGACGATGTGCGCGTTGCCGATGCTCGACGCGGCCCGCGCCTCGTTGAGGAAGCGCTCCACCATCTCCCGGTCCTGCGCCATGTCGCCGCGCAGGATCTTGATGGCGAACCGCTTGTCGATGACCTTGTGCCGCGCGCGATAGACGACGCCCATGCCGCCCTCGCCGAGCACCTGCTCGATGAGGTATCGGCCGTCGATCGTCCGGCCGAGGTAGGGGTCGATCCGCGCAGGGGCGCTCCCCGTCGTCCCGTCGAGCTGCACCTGGGCGTCGCGCTGCTGCGCGTCAGCCTGGAGCATCTCGGGAGGGCCGGCCAGGGTCCTCGCGTGGGGGTCGGACGGGTTCTTCATCAGCGCGCGCGGACACCATCCGCACACTCAACTTTCTATCGCGTTTCCGTGGCCCTTGGAAACCCCAAGGGCCGAAAAAGAGCGGGTGATGTCGCAGGGCCACACCCTGCACCTTCGTCCCGTGACCGGCTCGCACCGCCTCGCACCGCCTCGCGCCGCCTCGCGCCGCCTCGCAAGGGCAGGCGCCCGCCCATGCTCTCACGCGCCCCCACCCGCGCTCGCACTTTGGGTTGGCTCGGGTTTCGACCGAAGCCGAGCGGTGCGCGATGGCGCCGTCGACGGCGTGTGTAGGGGAAACTCTCACTTTTGTGGCGATGGAGGGCGCCCGACGACCCAACAAGTCGACGATGTAGGGAATCGACCGCCTGCGGGATGTGCTAACGGGCTGTCGGAATTCGCATGGGTTACCCGCTGACGCTCGCCGTCCGATACATGGGCTCGAAGAAGCGAGCCTTCATCTCGGTCGGTACACTCTTCGCCACGCTCGGCGTCACGCTCGGCGTGGCCGCGCTCGCGATCGTGATGAGCGTCACCGCGGGCTTCCAGCAGCAGTTCCGCGAGAAGGTGCTCGGCGTCAACGCCCACGTCCTCGTCCTCAAGTACTCGATCGACTTCCGCGAGTACCGCGACGTGATGAAGAAGGTGAAGGACGTCCCCGGCGTCACCGGCGTCGCCCCGTTCGTCATCAACCCGATGATGGTGACCCACGGCGACCGCACCGCGACCGGCGTCCTCCTGAAGGGCGTCGACCCCGACATGATGCCGCAGGTGCTCGACCTGCCGAAGCACATCAAGGAGGGCAGCATCGCCGGCATGCGGAGGCCGGGGGCGAAGCCGCCGGATCGCAACAAGGACAAGAGCCTCGATCCTTGGAACAACCCCTTCACTCCCACCGCGAGCGACGCCGGAGCGCCGGACGCGGACGTCCCGTTCCTCGATCTGATCCGCAAGCAGATCGAAGAAGACCAGCGCGCCGCGGGTGCGGCGGTGCCGCCGGCGCCGAGCAACCCGCTGCCGGAGCCGGCGCCCGTCGCCGCCGACGCGGGCGTGCTCCGCGGCGACGTCACCCCCGACGGCGGCTACGCGAGCAAGCTCCCCGACGACGACACGCTGCCGACCGACATCGATCCCGACCCCTGCAAGAGCCCCGAGCAGGTCGCTCAGCTCCCGGGGGCCGTCATCGGGCGCACGCTCTCGAAGCAGCTCAACGTGAAGATCGGCGACTGCATCCAGGTGACGTCGCCCACGATCGGCGTCTCGCTGGGCGCGAGCGGCTCGCGCCCACCGATCGCGAAGCA
>JAEUKG010000314.1 GCA_016794325.1 Myxococcales bacterium
CCTCGCCGAAGGCCGGTGGGACGACGCGGATCGGCACTTCGCCGAAGACGCGCTCGTGGCCTCCGCCGCCGGAGATCGCACCGGCGAGCTTCGCGCCCGCCTCAACCGCGGCATCGCGCTCTTGTCCAAGGGCCTCGTCGACGACGCGCGCGCGATCTTGAAGGACGTGCTCAAGGACGCCGAGGCCGCCGGCGATGCGCGCGCCCAGGCGATCACCCTCCACAACCTGTCGGTCATCGCGATGGGGCGCCGCGAGTACATGTCGGCGCTCGGGCTCCTCGAGCGCACCGTCAGCCTGCGGCAGCGCCTCGGCGACCGGGTGCGCCTCGCGCAGATCCTCGCGAACCTCGCGGAGCTCCGCCTCAAGCTCGGCCTCGTCGATCACGCCGACCACGCCATCGCGTTCGGCCGGCGGCTCCTCGGGCCAGGCATGCCCCCGGGGCGCGCCGCCGAGTTCGGCGCCGCCGCCGCACGCGTGCTCCTCGCCCGCCAGCACAGCGTCGACGCTCGGCGCGAGATCGCGACCGCGATCGTCGACGCCGAGGCCTCCGGCGACCGCGAGCTCCTCGCCGAAGCCCACGGCATCGCCGCGCGCGTCGCCCTCGACGACGGCGACGTGACGCGCGCCACCGACGCGATCGCCCGCGCGCAAGAGCTCGCGACGAAGCCCGAGCTCGTCGCCGAGCTCGCGATCCTCGCCTGCCAGAACGCGCGGGCCCAAGGCGCGGGAGACGTGGACGCCGGCCGCGCCGCCCTCGGCCTCGCCCAGGCCACCGGCGACGCCGAGCTCACCTGCGAGGCCCACGCCGTGCTCGCGGCCCTGCACGCCGACGCGCGTGACCTCGAGACCGCGCGCGCCCACCACGCTCGCGCGGTCGGGCTCCGCGATCAGATCGCCCAAGGCCTCGACGGTGAGGTCCGCTCCGCGTTCCTCGCCCGGCGCGACATGGCGCAGCTCGGGCGCATGGCCTCGCAGCTCGTCGACCGCGAAGACGAAGGCCCGCGGACGCAGCGATCGCCGAGCAGCGTGCCGCCGTCCTCGCAGCCGCGCTTCCGCGAGATGGTCGGCGAAGACCCGGCCATCCGCTCGCTCGTGGCGTCGATCAAGAAGGTCGCCCGCTCGAACAGCACCGTGCTCGTCCACGGCGAGAGCGGCACCGGCAAGGAGCTCGTCGCCGAGGCCCTCCACCGCGCGAGCGACCGCGCCGACGGGCCGTTCGTGGCCGTCAACTGCGCCGCCCTCGTCGAGACGCTCCTCCTCTCCGAGCTCTTCGGGCACGAGAAGGGCGCGTTCACCGGCGCGAGCGCGCGCCGGCGCGGCCGCTTCGAGATGGCCGAGGGCGGCACGCTGTTCCTCGACGAGATCGGCGACATCTCGCCGCGCACCCAGGTCGCCCTCCTCCGCGTCCTGCAGGAGAAGACCTTCGAGCGCGTCGGCGGCGTCGCCCCGATTCGCGCCAACGTCCGCGTCGTGTGCGCGACGCACCGTGATCTCAAGGCGATGGTCGAGCGCGGCGAGTTCCGCGAGGACCTCTACTACCGCCTCCGCGGGATCACCCTCGAGGTGCCCCCGCTCCGCAGCCGGCCCGGCGACCTCCCGAAGATCGCCGAGCACCTGCTCGCGCGCATCGCCGACGAGCGCGCCGAGGCGCCGAAGGCGCTCGCGCCCGACGCGATCGACCTCCTCGTACGGCACCGGTGGCAGGGCAACGTCCGCGAGCTCGAGAACGTCCTTCGGGCGGTCGCGCTCTTCGCCGACGACCAGGTGATCCTGGCCTCCGACCTCATCGAGAACGTCGACGACTTCCGCGAGCTCGCTCGGTCGAGCGCCGCCATGGGGGGGCCGCCGTCGGTTCCGCCGCCGCCCAGCTCTCCTCTGGCGGCGCGGATGTACGCCGACTCGCTGCCCAGCATTCCCGCGCCGCCCGCGTCGCTGCCCGAGATCTCGGGCGACGACGAAGACGGCGCTCCCCTCCCTGAAGACGAAGCCAACGCGACCGCGGTCGCGTACGCGCAGGTTCGTCAGGGGGCGGTCTCGCTCGCCGACATGAAGCGTCAAATCGAGCGGGATTGCATCGCTCGAGCCCTTGCCGAAACCAAGGGCAACATCACCAAAGCCGCGGCGCTTCTCGGGATGAAGCGGCCGCGGCTCTCACAGCTCGTAAAGCAGTACGGCCTGACGGCCGTGTCCACGGAGGGACCGTGATGCGTAGGACGGTATTGGGGGTTTTCGCTCTTCTGGTGATGCTCGCGGCGAGCGGCTGCTCGCTCTCGAGCGCGCCGACGGGCGAAGGTGGGGACGACTCGACGGACTCGACCGCGAGCGCCGAGAGCGATCAGCGCGGGCGGCGGAACCTGGTCGACCGGACCCACAGTGGGACGGGCGGCAGCGAGGCCACGCTCGATCACGCGACGATCTCCACCCAGGGGGAGGGGATCGGCGGCTCGGGTCCTCGGCTCGGAAGCGAGAAGCAGGGCCCGCACCCGGAGCCCTGGCGCCCGAGCGACGACGACCCGAAGTGACGTGACGACGTGACCGCGGCCCCCGCCCCGGCGATCGCCAGGTGCGGGGGAGCGACGTCGCCCACGACCCCGAGAACGAGGACGCCGTGGAAGAACTGCGCGCAAGGACGACGCTCTTCTGCGGCGTCGTCGCGTTCGCGATCGCGCTCTCCATGCTCCTCCGCGGGCGACGGCGCGTCCATTGGCTGTTCGCCGCGTTCGCGGTGCAGCTCGCCGCCTGGTACACGAGCCAGTCGCTCGCCGACCTCCTCCAGTCGGAGATCTACAAACGCGCCACCGCGGCGTTGACGGTGCTCCTGCCCCAGTTCGCGGTGCACCTGTTCCAGGCAATTATCCCTCTGGAGATAGGCGCGAACGAGCAGAGCCGGCTCCGGCGGGCCTCCGCGTTCCTCGGCGCGCCGATGCTGGTGCTCGCGCTGAGCCCGTACCACAAGCACCCGGTCTCGCTCACGCTCGTCTACCTCTACGTCTTCGGGCTCCTGGCGGCTGCGCTCGTGTCGCTGTGGCTCCGCGGCCAGCGCTCGCCCTCGCGCGCGGTCCGCGACCGCGTCCGCTTCCTGGTCGCGGTCGGCGGGTTGGCGATGACGTTCACCCTCGCCGACTTCCTCTCGTACCTCGGCCTCTACCTGCCGCCCATCGGCGCCGTCCTCGCCATCGTCTTCCTCTTCGTGCTCGCCGAGTCGGTGACGCGGCCGCGCCTCGCCGACCTCTACGAGCTCGTGGGGCGGCTCATCGTGTCGACCGCGCTCGCGTTCGCGCTCGCCGGGATCTTCTACGGCTTCATCATGTACCTCGGCCGCTACGGAGCGATGTACTTCAACGCGACGCTCGCGGCGATCGTGTTCCTCGTCCTCTTCGAGCCGCTCGAGAACATGGTGCGCACGCGCACCCACCAGTTCTTCTTCCGGGAGCGGTACGACCTCGAGACGAGCGTGACCAACCTCAAGCGGCGCCTCGCGCACGCCCTGGAGGTGGACGAGATGGTCGACACGCTCCTGTCGGGCCTCGAGAAGTCGCGCCGGATCACGAGCTGCGCGGTCTACCTCTTCGACGGCGAGAACGGCTTCGACCTCGCGGGGTCGATCGGAGGCGCGGCCCCGAAGCGGCTCGAGTCGTCGGCCGTACGGCCCATCCTCGACCACCTCGACCGCTCGCTCTCGCTCGAGGAGGCGGCGCGCGACCCCGAGGCGCGCGGCAACAAGAACGCGACCATCCTCGCGGCCGCGGCCAACCTCGGCGACCTCAAGACCGCGGTGGTGCTCGCGATCCGCGGCGAAAACGAGGACTTGGTCGGCATCGTCTGCATCGCCGACGACCGGGTGAAGGACGCCTTCACCCCCGAGGAGATCGTCCTCCTCGAGACCGTCGCCGCCCAGCTCGGCGTGGCCCTCGCGAACAGCCGCGTGTACGCGCGGATGAAGGAGCGCGATCGCCTCGCCGCCCTCGGCTCGATGGCGGCCGGCCTCGCGCACGAGGTCAAGAACCCGCTCGGCGCGATCAAGGGAGCGGCGCAGCTGCTCGAGGAGTCCGCCGCCGACCCGTCGGCGCGCGAGTTCATCGGCATCATCCTCGAGGAGACCGATCGCCTGAACCGCGTCGTCGGGAGCTTCCTCGACTACGCACGCCCGAACTCGGGCGATCCCGCGCCGCTCGACGCCAACGCCACCGTCCGCCGCACCGCTCAGATCCTCGAGAGCCAGCAGCTCGAGGGGATCGAGATCGTCCTCGAGCTCGGAGACGACCTGCCGCGGGTCAAGATCGACCCCGAGCAGCTCCGGCAGGTGATCATCAACTTCGTGCAGAACGCGGTTCAGGCGATGAACGGCCACGGCACCGTGACCATCTCCACCTCCCACCGCAAGGTCGCGAGGGCGGCCCTCGGCGCGCCGCCGCCCAGCGACCGCGTCTCGGGGCCCCAGAGGGTGGACACGATCGACGTCGTCGACGTGTCGGTCCGGGACACCGGGCCCGGCATCGCCCCCAAGGTGCTGAAGAACCTCTTCGTGCCCTTCTTCACCACGAAAGACCAGGGCACGGGCCTCGGGCTCGCGATCAGCCAGCGCATCGTGCAGAACGTAGGAGGGACGATCGACGTGCAGACGCAGTCGGGCGCGGGCACCAAGTTCACCATCGTCTTGCCCGCGACGTCGGAGACCCCGTTCACGCCGGCGCCGCCGGAGGCCGAGCCCAAGGCCAAGATCGAGGACGCCGCGGGCTAGCCATCGCCAGGCTAGATCACGAAAACGTCACACGGCGGATACGGTCCCGCTGTCCGTGCAGTCTACAACGGTCGCGGGACATGCGAATCCTCTACGGCGTGGTGGGCGAGGGCACGGGGCACGCGACGCGCAGCCGCGTCGTGATCGAGCGACTCGTCGCGCGCGGTCACGAGGTCGGCGTGGTCGCGAGCGCGAAGGCGGAGGCCTACCTCGGGCGCTTCATGGCGGGCAGCCCCGCGCGAGGCCGCGTCGAGATCGTGCCCATCCGCGGGCTGTCGCTCCGGTACGGCGACGAGGGGATCGACCGGGCGGCGACCGTCGCCCACAACCTCGCCGGCGCGCCGGACCTCGTGCTCCGCAACGCGGCCGCGTACTTCGACCTCGTGGGCTCGTTCCGCCCCGACCTCGTCTTCAGCGACTTCGACTCGTTCGCCTACCTCTTCGCGAAGCAGACCGGGGTGCCCGTCGTCTCGATCGACAACATCCAGATGCTCGCCCGCTGCAAGCAGCCCGACTGGGTGAAGAAGGGCGCGAAGGTGGCGTTCCAGCTCACCAAGGCGTTCGTGAAGGCCAAGTTGCCACGCTGCGATCGCTACGTAGTCACGAGCTTCTTCTTCCCGCCGATCAAGAAGAAGCAGGTGAAGGTGACCACCCTCGTGCCGCCGATCCTCCGCGAGGCCATCATCGACGCGAAGGCGGCGGCGGAGCACGGCGACCACGTGCTCGTGTACCAGACGGGGCACACCTCTGCCGCCCTCCTCGACCGCCTGCGGCGGCTGACGCGCGAGCGGTTCGTGGTCTACGGCGGCGCCCGCCGCGAGACCCTCGGGAACTGCGAGGTCATGCCCTTCGACGAGGTCGGCTTCGTCCGAGACCTCGCGGGCGCCAAGGCGGTGGTCGCGAACGGCGGGTTCTCGCTCATGTCCGAGGCCGTCTACCTCGGCAAGCCGGTCTACGCGGTCCCGGTGCGCCACCAGTTCGAGCAGGAGCTCAACGCCCGGTGGCTGCAGGGGCTCGGCTACGGCGCCTGCGCCCGCGACTGGGACGGCCTCGAGGCGTTCCTCGACCGTCGCGTGTATTTTACACACAATCTCCGCCGCCACGAGCAGGACGGCAACGAGCACCTGTACGACGTCCTCGACGAGATCGTGGGCGGCGCCGCCGCGCGACGCTCCACGACCCGCGTGAAGGCCGTCGTCA
>JAEUKG010000331.1 GCA_016794325.1 Myxococcales bacterium
CGATCAAGTGTTTGCACTGCGGGGCCCCCGCCCAGGTCCCGGTTGGTCAGCCCATGTACCAGTGCCCCTACTGCCACCAGCAGTTCGCCACCGGGATGCAACCGCCGCCTCCCCCGCAGGCGCCGCAGCCGATGATGCAGCAGGGCCCGACGTTCATCATCGTCCACGGGCCCGGTGACGACGACGACGACGACGACGACTTCCACCACCATCACCACCAGGCGGCGATGGTGTCGCACGCCGTATCCCACGGCATCAGCTGGATCATCTGGCTCGTCGTGATGTTCTTCGTCGTGCTCGTCGCCGGCGGCGGCGCGTTCTTCGCGTGGTTCTCGAAGCGCAGCTCGTTCGCGTCGGCCCTCGTTTGGGATGGGAGCCAGCCCTTCACCTGCGGCGGCATCGAGGAGGTCACGGTCAAGGGCGTGAACGCGACCTTCAACGCCGGCACGGCCATCAACGCCGGCGGCAACTGCAAGTTCACTTGCACCGACTGCACCATCAAGGCCCCGATCGCCATCGAGGCCGGCGGCAACGCGACCGTCACCATCGTCAACGGGACCATCGAGGGGACGGACTCGCTCGTCGAAGCGGGCGGCAACGCCCGCGTGAACATCTCCGGCAACGTCACCGCCTCCGGCGAGATCAAGCGCGGCGGCAACGCGAAGGTGTCGGCGCCCAAGCCGCCCGCCGCCGCGACGACGCCGCTCCCCGTGGCCACCCCGACGCCCACCGCGAGCGCGGCGCCGACCCCGACCACCGCCGCGGTGAAGCCGACGACCGGGCCGGTCGCCGCGCCGAAGCCGGCGGCCAAGCCCGCGGCGCCCACCCCCTCGGGCTCCGCGAAGAAGCCGAAGTGACGAGCTCCGCGTCGCTTCCGCGGCGACGGCGGGCAGGGGCGCTCGCCGCGCTCACCGCGCTCGCCGCGCTCGCGCTCGTCGCCTCGGGCCTCGCCGGCTGCGGCCCCTCCGGCCGCGGCCCCGACGACCCTCCGGCGGCGCGCGCGTGCCTCACCGATCTGCACGTCGAGACCTCCGGGGGCGTGGGGCGGCCGAAGCTCTCGTCGGCCGACGAAGAGAGGTCGTGGACGCTGCCGCAGGGGCTCAAGATCTCGGTGAGCGCCACCCGCGAGCCCGACGGCCTGCGCTTCCTCGCCCGGGTGAAGAACGACACCGGCGCGCCGGCGGATTGGGTGTATCTTACAGGTGGTGAGCCGGGGACGACCAACCCCGTCCACGTGCGGATCGCCACCGCGAAGCCCCGGCCCGCGCCCGCGCGGCCGCGCCGCGAGGCCTATCCCGAGCCGGAGAGGGTGCGCCTCGAGCCCGGCGCCGAGAGCCGCGACCGCGTGCACGTGTGCGCCAGCGACTACGAGCCACCGTGGCCGAGGAAGATGAAGGTCGAGTGGAGCGTAGAAGCGTGGGGCGCCTCCCGAGTCACGGGCGAGATCTCCCTGGAGTAGGATGACGACGATCGACCCGACCCGCCCCGTCGCTGCCGAGGCCCATCCCGCGCACGCGGCGGCGCGCGCGGCCGACCCGATCGCCATCGAGCCAGAGCTCGCGCGAGCCGAGGGGCGCCGATGAAGCCTCGCCGCCCCGTGTTGCTCCTCCTCGCCCTCGCGGTCGCGGTCTCGGCCGAGCGCTTCGCCTACTACGGGCTCCGCTCGACCCTGCCGATGATGCTCCGGACGGAGATGGGCCTCGACGCGGCCAAGGTGGCGCGCACCTTCGCGCTCGCGGGGACGTTGAGCCTCCTCGCGATCCCCTTCGGCGGCGTCCTCGCGTGGCTGCTCGGCTCGCGCACCACCGCCGCCATCGGCACCGGGATCGCCATGGTCGGGATGATGGGCGTCGTCGCCGGGGCGCCGCTCCCGAGCTTCCTCATCGTCGCCCTCGGCGCCGGCATCTTCCGGGCGGCGCCGCTCACCGCGATCGCCGAGGAGCTCGAGCCGCTCCCGGGTCGGGCGCAGCGCGCCGCGGCGCTCGCGATCGGCATCTACGGCCTCGCGAACCTGACGGCGATGTTCGCGAGCCCGATCACCGGCGCCGTCGCCGCGTCGGTCGGCTTCCGCGCCGGGGCGGCGCTGTGCCTCCTCTCGTCGATCACGGCGCTCGTCGCCGCCGGGCTCTCGCACCTCGCGCCCCGCGTGCTCCCCGACTTCGCCCCGAGGCCGATCCTCCGCCCGGGCGAAGACCTCCCATACCGCGGCAACCCCGTCGTCGACGCCAGCCCCCGCGCGGTCTCCTTCGGCATCGTCGCCCTCGCGGTGATCCTCCTGGGATCGGCGATGGCCGCGCAGACGCTCGGCTCGGAGGTCGCCATGAGCACGCTCGAGGCGGCGCGGGAGCGGACCACGCGCGACCTCGGCATGCTCTACACGCTGAACCCCATCGTCGTGGTCGGGACGTCGGTGATCGCCGGCGCCCTCCTCTACGCGACCGCGGGGGGCGCGGGCCGCCTCAAGGTCGGCTGGGCGCTCGGCGGCGGCGCGCTCCTCCTCGCGGTGGGATCGATCGGGCTCGCGGTCGTCCCCGCGGGCGCCGTCACGTTGCCGTGGATCGTCGTCGCCGCGGGCGAGGCCGTTTGCATCCCGGTCGGGCTCGCGGTCGTCACCCTCGCGGTGCCGCCGCGCTACGCCGGGTTCGCCGCAGGCGGCGCGTCGTTCGTCACCTACGCCGCGGCGACGTGGGGGAGCCAGGTCGCGCGCGCCCTCCAGGACGCCGACGTCCGCGCCACCGGCGGCGCGCAGCCGGGCCTCGTCGGGCTCACGCTGTTCACGGCGGTCGTCGTCCTGGTCGTCGGGGTGGTGTCGGCCGCGATCGCGCGCGCGTTCGCGGCGCGCGGCTTCGACTGAATTTTCGGCGCCGAAGCGCGTAGCATCGGCCCATGACCTCGACCGATCCGCGCGCCTTCGTCCCCCTCGCCCACGCCATGGCCGACGCGGCGGGCGCGATCATCGCGGGCTACTTCCGCAAGCCCATCGGCGTCGACGACAAGGCCGACGCGTCCCCCGTCACCGTCGCCGACCGCGAGGCCGAGCGCGTCATGCGCGAGCTCGTCGCCGCGCGGGCCCCAGGGCACGGCGTCCTCGGCGAGGAGTACGGGCCCGACCGCGTCGACGCGGAGTGGGTCTGGGTGCTCGACCCGATCGACGGAACCAAGGCGTTCATCACCGGGCTCCCGATCTTCGGGACCCTCGTCGCCCTCACCCACCGCGGCGAGCCCGTGCTCGGGATCATCGACCAGCCCATCACCCGCGAGCGCTGGGTCGGGGTGCGCGGCGAGGCGACCACCTGGAACGGTCGGCCCATCGCCACCCGCCGCTGCGCCGCGCTCGGTGCAGCAACCATGTACTCCACGGCGCCCTCGATGTTCGTGGGCGCGGACGAGACGCGGTGGCGGGGCCTCGCGCGCTCGGTCAAGCTCGCGCGCTTCGGCGGCGACTGCTACGCCGCGGGGCTCGTGGCCCTCGGCTTCGCCGATCTGATGGTGGAGGCGATGCTCCAGCCCTACGACTACTGCGCCCTCGTGCCGGTGGTCGAGGGCGCGGGCGGGCGGGTGACGGGCTGGCGCGGCGAGCGGCTCGGCCTCGCCGGCGACGGCCGCATGGTCGCCGCCGGGGATCCGGAGCTCCACCGCGCCGTCGTCGAGATCCTCGGCGGGTGACGCAGGCGCATGCGCATCCTCACTTCTTGCACCACTCGGGGTGGTCCTGGAACTCGCGCAGCCGGCTCTTGAACTTCCAGTATTCGATCGACTCGAGCCGCGACGGGCACCACGGGCACTCCATCGTCTCGCCGAGCGAGGCCGCCCAGGTGGCGTTGTTCCGGGCCCAGAACTCCGGGATCTGCGGCGCGCTGACGTCGGGGAGCCGCCGCGGCGGCGTCGGGAGCTCGAGCCCGCCCGCGCGGACGACGCCGCGGAGCGTGTAGTAGGGCGCGAACTTCTTGCCGGTCTCGTCGACGCGCACCCGCTCCGAGACGCGCAAGACGAGGATGTCGCCGTCGCGGGTCTCGCCGACGTCGATGGATCCGACGCCCTTCTGCTCGATCGGGCCGTACGTCTTCTCGGTGATGAGGTTGGTGACGTCGATGAGCGCCGTCGGCTCGGTCGCGTGGTCGAACGTCAAGCGGAAGCCGCCCGGCGCCGCGCTCACCTTGATGCCGGCGGGGTCGAGCACGGGGAGATCGCCGTCGGTCGCGTAGGTCGCGACGATGTCCTTCATCCCGCCCTGCGAGACGATCGGCACCGCGGTGACGTCCTCCTCGAGGCGCATCCAGCCTTTGTGGTACGTCTCGATCGTCGTGCTCGTGGTGACGGTGGTGGTCTCGGTGACGAGCGGGCCGAGCTCGCGCTGGTAGATCTGCCGCGACGTGCCGCCCGACGAGTAGGTGACGCAGGAGTTGTAGGCGACCACCGAGTCCTCGGCGAGGCGGACGCTCGCCCCCGGGATCTTCCAGGGATCGGTGCCGATGAACGTGTCGAACGACTTCACGAGCTGATCGCGGTGGTCGAAGACGCCGATCTCGACGTCGTCGCCGGGCCGGATCCCGTACGCGTCCATGTCGGCGTCGTTGAGGAGGAGCGAGGCGACGTGCTTCGCGCCTTTGCGCGGGTCCGCCGGCTTCACCTGTTTGTTGTCCTTGTAGACGTCCCAGGCGTGAGCGGCCCAGGCCGCGGACGAGTCCTTCACGAAGCCCGTCGGCGCGAAGCGGTAGGCGCTCGTGAAGTCCGCCTTCGGGTTCCTCGACTTCGGCTTGATCTTGAACCAGCCCGCGACCGGGAAGTTGTTCACCTCGATGTAGATGGGGTCGGGGTTGCGCCGGTAGGTCACCGTGTTCGTGCTCGTGCTGCTGCGCGAGGTGCTGCTCGACTTGTAGCTCTCGATCAGCGCCGGCCCGTTGAAGGCCGTCGCCACGACGAGCGCCGGCGGCCCCGACGGGAGGTCGTCCTCCTCGGTCGCCGTACGGTCGCCGTCTGCGACACAACCCGCGAGAACAGAAAGGGAAACCACGCCAACCACACCCAGGATCGAGAGCTTCATGCTTACCTCCAGCGACATGTAGGGAACATAGCGACGCTTCGCCGGCGCGCTCTCGATAGATTCGGACGTGGGCGGGGCGGAGCGCCCGGTGGCCGATCTTGTCAACGCGCCCGGGGCGAGCGACCCCTAGCGTCAGAGGGCGTCCCATGGCGAAACCGGCGACGGCGCTCTCTATCTCGTTCGAGCTAGGTCGCGAAGACTGCGGGCTCGAGGTCCGGGCGCGCGTCCAGCGCGACGGCGGCGTGTACGCGGTGGCGCTCCGGGGCGCGGCCGTCGACGGCGCGCTCGTCCCGGCGCTGCGCCCTTCGCCGCGCGACTGGTGCCTCGTGGTCCGCCCGACGGCGGGCGAGGTCCGGTTCGGCGGGCGGGTGGTGGAGCGCGGCGCGGCGATGGTGGTGCGGGAGCGCGCGCTCACCGCCGCGGCGCCGGCCGGCGAGGTCGTCGTCGCGACGCCGGGCACCCGCGCGGTGGCGCTGCGCGTGCCGGGCGACGAGGTGGTGGACGTGGGGCGCGTCTTCCGCGTCTCGCCCGACGCCGGCGACGCGCTCGCGCGCGCCGAGGCCCAGCTCCGGTCCGGCGGCGCGTCCGACGCCGACGCGGCCGCCGCCGACGCCCACCGCGCCCTCGTCGCCGACGGCGTGCTCCGCCCGCGGGCGCCGAGCGGCGAGCGGGACGGCGTGAGGCCCGACATCTTCTCGAGCCGCCTCGCGGCCGCGCTCTACCCGGCGCTCTCGAGGCTCGTGCGGCAGCCGATGTTGGTGGACCTCGTGGACCTCGCCGGCGTGGGCGAGCGCCAGATGCTCCGGACGGTCAAGGACGTGCAGAGCCGCTTCGACCTCACGGAGCGCGGTTGGCGCGCGACCGTGTTGCGCTGGCGGGTCACCACCGCGGTGCTCTTGCTGTCGAACCCCGACATCCCCCTCGAGGCGGTGGCGCGCGAGTCGGGCTACTCGAGCCTCACCGCGCTCGGCCGCGCGCTTCGAGCGTACGGACTGCCGGCGCCGAGCGACTGCCGCGCCCGGCTGACGTGCCGAGGATCGGCCGACGCCAGCCCGGAGCCCGCGCCGTAGCGCCGCGCGCGCGGCCTCGTCGTGTCGGAATCTATGGATGGCGCACGCCGCCTCCGTTGCTATCCCACCGCCGTGAACCGCGACCGCACCTCTCGCCCTGCGCCCGCCCGCTGGCTCCTGGCTGCGGCGCTCCTCACCGCGTGCTCGCCGCCGTCCGATCCCGTCGGGGGCGCGCCATCGGCGCCGACCGCCGAGGGGCCTGCGGTGGAGCCGCCGGCTCCGGCGCGCGAAGCCGAAACGAACGCCCTCGCCGCGTCGGTCGACGCGGCGCTGTCGAACGCCGCGGCCTCGGACAGGTTCGCGGGGAGCGTCATCGTCGTCGACGGCGGCAAGGAGGTGCTGGCGAAGGGGTACGGGGAGGCGAACCGCGCGACGCAGGCGAAG
>JAEUKG010000340.1 GCA_016794325.1 Myxococcales bacterium
AGCCGAACGTCCCCGACGGGCCCGACGTCGCCCCCTTCGTGCTCGCCGTCGACTCCCTCCGCCTCGACGACGATCCCACCGTCGACGCCGGAGGCGCCCCCGTCCCCGTCGGGCTCGACCTCGACGGCGTGTGCACGTGCCCCGGCCCCGAGTCGTGCACACCGCCGTCCCAAGTGTCGTCCACCGCCCAGAAGGCGCGCTGCGACGGCGACGGCGGGCGCGACAACGCCGGCGGGCGCCTGTTCGCCACGTTCGCCGGCCTCTCTCCGACCTTCCAGGCCACGCGCCTTCGCGACAGCATCCGTCGCGGCGGCGCGACCATCCTCCTCGCGGTGCGGCGCTACAACGGCACCGCCGACGATCCGAGCGTCACCGTGAGCGCCTTCCTCTCGCCGGGGATCGAGGACCTCCGCGCCGACGGCGGGGCGGCGGTGCCTCGCTTCGACGGGACCGATCGCTGGACGGTGTCGCCGACGTCGCTCATCGGGGGCGAGACCCTGGTCGGCGCCGACTGCGACACCAACCCGAGCTGCCTCCCGCTCTATGCGGATCGGGATGCCTACGTGAGCCAGGGCACCCTCGTCGCCCGGCTCGACTTCCCGGTCGGCGTCACCGAGGGTTTCGTGCTCCTCATCCAGTCCGCCACCGTCTACGGCACGCTCGGCGGCAGCGGGCCGACCGCGACGCTCACGAAGGCGCAGGCGGTGGGTCGGGTGTCGACCCAGGGGATCTTGACGGGGCTCGGCACGCTCGAGGACCCGTTCTCGTCGAGCTACATGTGCAAGAACAACCCGACCTACCAGAACGTCAAGAAGACGATCTGCGCGGCCGCCGACGTGGCGGCCGACCCCCGCGCGGACCGTACTCCTGCGGCGTGCAACGCGCTCGCCGCAGCGGTGGGCTTCTCGGCGTCGCCGGCCCACCTCGGCGTCGTCTTCGCTCCGAAGCCCAAGAGCACGGAGTGCGACGGGTGGACGGATCAGTGCCCCTGACCGCCCGCGCCGCTCAGATCTCGAGGAAGAGCCGGTCCGGGTTCTCGAGGTAGCCGATGATGTCGTAGGCGAACGCCGCGCCGACGTGCCCGTCGACGATGCGGTGGTCGAACGACAGCGACAGCAGCATGACCTCGCCGACGACGATCTGGCCGTCGCGCACCACCGGCCTCTGCTTCATCTGGTGGACGCCGAGGATGCCGACCTCGGGGAAGTTCAGGATCGGCGTCGCGAACAGGCCGCCCTGGGCGCCGAGCGAGGTGATGGTGAAGGTGGAGCCGCCGAGGTCCTCCGCCTTGGACTTGCCCGCCTTCGCGTCGACGCCGAGGCGGTCGATCTCGCGCGCGATGTCGAGGAGGCTCCGGCGATCGCAGTCCTTGACCACCGGCACCATGAGGCCCGCGTCGGTCGAGGTCGCGATGCCGACGTTGTAGTACTTGCGGTAGACGAGCTCGTTCGTCGACTCGTCGAGCGCGCTGTTCAGGATCGGGTGCTTCTTCAGCGCGGCGACGCAGGCCTTGGCGATGAAGGGCAAGAACGTGAGCTTCACGCCCGAGGCCTCGGCCGGGCCCTTGAGCCGCGCGCGGAGCGCCTTGAGCGCCGTCACGTCGCACTCCTCCACGAACGTGAAGTGCGCCGCGGTGTGCTTCGACTGCGCCATCTTGGACGCGATGCGCTTGCGCATCCCGGCCATGGGGACCCGCTCCTCGAGCGCGGCCTGGGCGACCGTCGGCGCCTGGATCTTCACCGGCTCGTGCGACGGCGCGGCGGGCGCGGCGGCGGGCGCGCGCCCGGGGGCGGACGGCGCGGCGGGCGCCGGCAGCGGCCCGGCCTTGGCGAACGTCTCGACGTCGGCCTTCGTGACCCGGCCCTGCGGGCCGGTGGGGGGCACCTGGCGCAGGTCGACGTTCATCTCGCGAGCGACGCGGCGCGTGGCCGGCGTCGCGAGGGGCTTGTCGTTGAAGTACTGCGAGAGCGCGCCGCTCGGGGCGGCAGACGCCCCGGCGGAGAGGCTCGCCATACCCGGCAGGGTCTCCTTGATGTCGCCCACCGCCGTCGCCGCGGGCCCGTCGGCGCCGGGCGGATCGTGGCGGCCGTTCGTCGCGCCGTTCTTGGCGGCCGGCGCGGCGCCGTCGAGCTCGAACACGACGAGCACCGCGTGCACCTGCACCACCTCGCCGACCTTGCCGCGGGTCTCGACGATCGCCCCCGCGCGCGGGGACGTGATCGTGACCGTCGCCTTGTCGGTCATCACCTCGACCATGGGCTGGTCCTCGACGATCACCTCGCCCGGCTTGATGAGCCAAGCGACGATCTCGCCCTCGGTGACGCCCTCGCCGATGTCCGGAAGCTTGAATTCCCAACGAGCCATGGAAAGAACCTCGGTGTGTCAGAACTCGGCCGTCTTCACGATCTCCGGCGCGATCCGGTGCGCGAGAGGCAAATACTCCATTTCGAGCGCGTACGGGAACGGAGTGTCGAACCCCGTCACCCGCACCGGCGGCGCCTCGAGGTGCATGAGCGCGCGCTCGCAGACGAGCGAGACGAGCTCGGCCCCGAAGCCGCAGGTCCGCGGCGCCTCGTGCACGACGACGAGGCGCCCCGTCTTCTTCACGCTCTCGGTGATCGTCTCGACGTCGACCGGCCACAGGGTGCGCAGGTCGATGACGTCGCACTCGATCCCCTTGTCCTTCTTCACCTGCTCCGCGGCCGCGAGCGCCTCGTAGAGCATCGCGCCCCAGGCCACCACCGTGACCGCCTTGCCCGCGCCCTGCGCTGCGCGCACGACCTTGGCGCGACCGAGCTCGACGACGTAGTCCTCCTCGGGCACCTCGCCCTTGGCGGCGCGGTAGACCCGCTTGGGCTCGAAGAAGAGCACGGGATCCGGGTCGCGGATCGAGGCGAGGAGGAGGCCCTTGGCGTCGTACGGGTTCGACGGGCAGACGACCTTGAGCCCCGCGACGTGGATGAAGAGGCTCTCGGGAGACTGCGAGTGGTAGAGGCCGCCGCGGATGCCGCCGCCCACCGGGGTCCGGATGACGACCTTCGCCGCGTATTCGCCGCCGGAGCGCCAGCGGATCTTGGCGAGCTCGCTGACGATCTGGTCGTAGCCGGGGAAGATGAAGTCGGCGAACTGGATCTCGGGCACGGGGACGAGCCCGTAGAGCGCCATGCCGATCGCGGCGCCGATGATGCCGCCCTCGGACAGCGGGGTGTCGACCACCCGGTCTTCGCCGAACTCCTCGTAGAGGCCCTGCGTGACGCGGAAGACGCCTCCGACCTTGCCGACGTCCTCGCCGAGGACGACCACGCGGGGATCGCGCCGCATCTCCGTTCGGAGTGCGTCGTTGATCGCCTGGACCATGTTCAGGGTTCGCTCCATCGCGAGGGGCTCTCCTTCAGCGCCGCCCGAGCTCGCGGAGCTCGTCGGCCAAGTGGGCAGGTACGGTCGCGTACACGAAGTCGACCATCGAGCGCGGGTCGGGGGCGCGCATCGCCCGCGCGGCCTCGAGCGCGGCGTCGACGCTGGCGAGCACCCGCGCGGTGAGCGCGGCCTCGGCCGCGTCGTCCCACGCGCCCGCCGCCACGAGGTCCGCGCGGAGGCGCGCGATGGGGCAGTCGGAGCCGGCCTCGCCGAGCCGCGTGGTGACGACCTCGACGAGCGTCGCGCCGTCCCCCGCCCTCGCGCGCGCGGCTGCGCGAGCGACGGCGGCGCGCACCGCGCCGACCGAGGCCCCGCTCACCCGCTCGCTCGCGAGCCCGTACGCGATCGCGCGCTCGGCGACGGTCTCGGTCGCCGCCTCGCCGCGAGCCGCCGCGCTCCCGTTGTTGCGGCACACGAGCACCGCCTGCGCGCGGAAGACTCCGGCGAAGTTCAGCGCGTTGTGGAAGCCCTCGCTCGCGGCCGCGCCGTCGCCGAAGAACGCGAGCGCGACCTCGCCCGAGCGCTGCGTCCGGGCGGCCCAGCCGACGCCCACCGCGTGGAGGAGGTGCGCGCCCACGACCCCGGACGACGCCTGGAAGCGCGCGGCGCGCGACGAGTAGTGACCGGGCGCCTGGCGCCCCATCGCGTGGTCGGCCGCGCGCCCGAGCACCTGCGCGAGGAACGCCTCGACGGACACCCCGCGCGCGAGCGCCCCCCGCGACTCGCGCGCCGTCGCGAACACCCAATCGGTCGGCTCGAGCGCCGCCATCGCGCCGACGACCGCGCCCTCCTCGCCGAGGGCGGGCGCGAAATACGGCAGCTCACCCTCGCGCTGCAGCGTCGCGAGACGCGTGTCGAGGGCGCGGTGCAGGGTCATCGTCTCGTGGACGGCGCGGGCGCTCTCGATGGACCCGAGCTCCGTGAGGGACGGCGCGGTGCTCATGCGGGCGGAACCATACTCGAAGTCGGTGACCGCGGAGCGAGACCGATTCCGCGCCGCGGCCGAATTTTTCTCGGCAGCGGCGCCGGGCCAAGCGCGGCGAGCGGGCCCCCGCGGGCGCCCACCATTCTTCAATAGTTACTTATGGATATACCCACATCTCGCGCGCCGCCCGTCGCCGACGGAGGCCGAACTGGACAAGCGGCCATGAACTTTCGGTATGATCTCGGCAATGGCGCGCCGCGCCTTCCTCCCGACCATCCCGCCCCCTCCGGGCGGTCCGCCGCCGCCGCCGTCGAGGAGCGTACCCCCGCCCTCGCAGCCGTTGTCGGAGGGGCGCATCAGTGTGCCTCCGGCCGAAGGTGGCATCGCGCCCGCGCTCGTCGCGCAGCTGCTCGACCGCTTGTCCGCGGCCGACGACGCGGCGTTCGTGATCGCGTGGCTCGAGGCGCTGATGCACGGCCGCGCGCGGCTCGACGCCGCGCTCGCCGTGCGCCTCCTTCGCGCCTACCGCGAGGCGGGGCGGTCCGACCGCGCCCGCGAATACGCCCAGACCCTGCCGAGCTCCCCGTCCACCTGGGCGCCGCTCGACGCGGCGCGGCTCGCGATCGAGCGCGGGCTCATCGCCATCGGCGACGGTCGCGTGGACCACGCCGAGGCCGAGCTCCGCAGCGCGTCGCGATCGATCGGGCTCGCGCCCCGCGGCTCCGGCATGCGCGAGCAGCTCGACATGCACATCGGAACGACGCAGCTCGAGCTCCGCCAGGGGCGCGCGGTGCCCGCGCAGGCGGCGCTGCGGCTCGCCGAGCACGTCGCCGAGCGCATCGAGGACGGGGCGTGGCGGATCGCGACGTCGACCACCCTCGGCCACCTCGCGATGCGGCTCGCCGATCCGAAGACGGCCGTGAAGCACTACGCCGCCGCCCTCGGCCGCGCCCCGGCGCGCGGGCACGCCGCGATGCGCGCGCAGGGCAACCTCGCGATCGCCCTCGGCTCGATCGGCAAATTCGAGGAGGCCCGCCAGAACGCCGCCGCCGCGTGCGCGGTCGCGGGCGAGATCGCGAGCGGCTGGAGGCACGCCGACGCGTACGACGTCCTCGCCATGGTCGAGGTCGCCGCGGACCGCCCGACGGCCGCCCTCCAGGCCCTCGACGACGCGCTCGCCGTCCTCGGCGAGATCGAGCAGCCGATGCTCCGCTACCAGCTCGCGAGCCACCGGACGCTCGTCCTCGCGATGCTCGGGCGCGCCCAGCCCGCCAAGCAGTGGCTCGCCAAGGCCGAGCAGCTGCGAGGCGAGCTCGCCGCCGCCGACGCCCTCGACGATCAGGACCTCATGACGACGCGCGCGCGCGTGCACGAGGCGTGCGGCGAGCACGCCGACGCGGTCGGCTGCGGCCTGCCGTTCGTCGACAAGCTCCCGGACGCGTTCGTGACCGGGACCCTCAACCTCGTGGTGGCGCGGGCGTCGCACGCGCTCGGCGACCACGACCTCGCCCGGATCTCGGTGGAGCGGGCCGCGCTCTCGGGCGACAAGCACGGCTGGGTCTTCCCCGAGCGGCAGGCCTCGGCCGAGCTGTGGGAGCTCGCGCGGCGGAGCGGCGACAGCCGCGTCGTGCGCTACGCCGAGAAGATGACCGCGATCCTCGACGGCGCCCCGCCGCCGCCGAGCCTGCCGCCGCCCCGGCCGAGCATCCCGAGCATCCCCCCGTCGCGCAACACGATGCCGAGCATCCCGCCTCCCGACGGCGACATGGACCCGGCGGTGGACTCGTTCGGCGGCGGCGAGACCCTCATCTACGTCACCACCAACGCGGGGGTGCAGCGGGTGCGCCGCACCGAGATCGGCGCCGCGACCGACGGCTCGAACCTCGTCGTCGACACGATCACCCACGCCCTGCGCATCGACGCCCGCGAGGTCTCGCTCGAGCGACGCCGCGCCCTCGAGCCCCTCGTCGTGCAGCTCCTGCGGCGCGCCCGCGAGGGCCTCTCGGCCGAGGAGATCCTCCGCGCCGCGGGCGGGCCGGGCCCCGAGTCGGCCGACGCCGAGCACCGCGTCCGCGTGCTCATCTCCCGCGTGCGCGACCTCCTGGGGGATCCCGCCGCGATCGAGCGCGTCCGCGACGCCGGCGAGCACGGAAAGACGCGCTACCGCCTCGCGCCGAGCGTGCGCTTCGCCCTGATCGAGCCCCTCACCACCGACTGAAGAGGTGACCGAAATTCGATTTCGTTGACCTCTTCAGGCGCGACGGAGTCGCGCACGGGTGGGGTGGGAACCCTGGAAAACCACGCTTTTCCAGGGCGGGGAGGCGCGAGCCTCCCCGAGATGAACAGGCAAGAG
>JAEUKG010000356.1 GCA_016794325.1 Myxococcales bacterium
AGGTCGCGATGGACGATCCCCGCCTGGTGCGCCTTCGTGAGGGCGCGGCAGACCTGGACGATGATCTGCCCCACGTCGCCGGGGGCGAGGCGACCGCCGGAGGACTGGAGCTTCTGCGAGAGGTCCTGGCCGCGCAGGAGCTCCATCGCGATGTACGGGGTGTCCTCGAACACGCCGTGGTCGAAGATCTGGACGACGTGCGGGCTGCGGAGCTGCGCGGCGGCCTTCGCCTCGCGCTCGAAGCGAATCTTCGCCTCGGGGGAGCTCGCGAACTCGCCCTCGATGAACTTCACCGCGCAATCGGTGTCGAGGCCGAGGTGGCGGGCCTGCCACACCGAGCCCATGCCTCCACGGCCGATGAGGCGGATCAAGCGGAAGCGTTCGGCGATGACGACGTTTTCGGCAAGCGTGATCATGAAGACCCCTCGTCCACATCGGTCAGTACGGCCGCGGACGGCCGCACGTTCTTCGGGACTCGACCGTAAAGCCTACCATGAGAGCCGGCTCCCGGCCGACGGCCAACGATTCGGCGACGCGGGCGAAGGTAGTAGGGGGTGGTAGAGACGCCGCCAGAGCTCTCGGGTGTCGCCATCGGTCCCTTCATTCTCGGTCCCTCCATGATGGGACGGACGAGCTCGACCGGCGATGAGGTGTGCATGAGCCCTCGTTGAGAGCCGAGCCATTCCGGGTGGCTGGGTCCACGTTTCGGGGCTCCCACCCCCCGCGCAGGGTGGTTACACTGGCACCTACACCATGGCCGCGGATCCGCCCGACCCGCCCGACCCGCGCCTTCAGGGCGGCGGGTCCGATCACGACGACGAAGGCTCCACCGACGTCGACGTCGACACGAGGACCAGCGTCCCGCGGCGCTACAAGGTCCTCTTCCACAACGACGACTACACGACGATGGAGTTCGTCGTGGAGTGCCTCACGCGCTTCTTCCACAAGACGCCGACCGAGGCGACGCACATCATGCTGACGGTCCACACGAAGGGCCACGCCGTCGCCGGCGTCTACACCCGCGACGTCGCCGAGACCAAGGTCGCCAACGTCCTCAAGCACGCCCGCGAGAGCGGGATGCCGCTCCTCGTCACCGCCGAGCCCGAATGAGGCGCGCCGCGCGCGCCGCCCCCTGGGAGACCCATGCGCATCAGCCCTGAAGTCGAGATAGCCCTTTCGGTCGCCGCCAACGAGGCGGCGCGGCGTCGCAACGAGTTCGTCACCGTCGAGCACCTCCTCTACGCGCTGCTGCACGACGACGCGACGGCGGCGGTGGTGCGCCACGCCGGCGGAGACGTCGGCGCGCTCAAGAAGAAGATCGAAGCGTTCATGGACACGCAGCTCGAGAAGCTCCCCGAGGAGTCGTTCGACGCGCCGGCCGCGTCGCTCGGGGTCCAGCGGGCGATCCGCCGCGCCGCGGCCCACGTGCAGGGCTCCGGCAAGGAGCAGGTCACGGGGGCGAACGTGCTCGTCGCCATCTTCGCCGAGCGCGACTCGTTCGCGGTGAGCATGCTCGAGGACAGCGGGGTGTCGCGGCTCGACGTCGTCGCGTACCTGTCGCACGGCGTCTCGAAGCTCGAGGAGAGCGAGGGCGACGCGGCCGCGGGCGCCGGCCCCGCCAAGGAGCCCGCCGACGGCGCCGAGGATGGCCCGCGCCCGCGCAAGGACCCCCTCAAGGCCTACACCGTGAACCTCAACGAGGAGGCGAAGCAGAAGCGGATCGACCCCCTCGTCGGTCGGAAGACGGAGGTCGATCGCATCGTCCAGATCCTCGCGCGGCGGAAGAAGAACAACCCCTTGCTCGTCGGCGACGCCGGCGTCGGCAAGACCGCGATCGTCGAGGGGCTCGCGCAGAAGATCGTCGAGGGCGAGGTGCCCAAGGCGCTCGAGACGAGCACGGTGTATTCGCTCGACATGGGCTCGCTCGTCGCCGGGACGCGCTTCCGCGGCGACTTCGAGGAGCGCATCAAGGCGGTGATCAAGGCGCTCGGGCAGATCGAGGGCGCGATCCTCTTCATCGACGAGATCCACACGATCGTCGGCGCCGGCGCGACGAGCGGCGGGTCGATGGACGCGTCGAACCTGCTCAAGCCCGCCCTCGCGTCGGGCCGGCTGCGCTGCATCGGCTCGACGACCTTCGAGGAGTTCCGGCAGCACTTCGAGAAGGACCGCGCGCTCGCCCGGCGCTTCCAGCGGGTCGAGGTCAACGAGCCGAGCGTCGAGGACTGCGTGTTGATCCTGAAGGGCCTCAAGCCGAAATACGAGTCGTTCCACGGCGTCGTCTACACCGACGACGCCATCGACGGGGCGGCGAGCCTGGCGGCGCGCTACCTCCACGACAAGAAGCTGCCCGACAAGGCGATCGATCTCCTCGACGAGACGGGCGCAGCGGCGAAGCTGGCCGGGCGGCCCGAGGTCACGCTCGAGGACATCGAAGCGGTGCTCTCCAAGATGGCGCAGATCCCCTCGCGCGACGTGTCGGGCAGCGACAAGGATCGCCTGAGGAGCCTCGAGGCCGACCTGAAGAAGGTCGTCTTCGGCCAAGAGCGCGCCGTCGAGGAGCTCGTCGGCGCGATCAAGCTCTCGCGCGCGGGCCTCCGCAGCCCCGAGAAGCCCATCGGCAGCTTCCTCCTCACCGGCCCCACCGGCGTCGGCAAGACCGAGGTCGCGAAGCAGCTCGCCAAGACGATGGGGATCGCGTTCGTGCGGTTCGACATGAGCGAATACATGGAGCGCCACACCGTCTCCCGCCTCATCGGCGCCCCGCCCGGATACGTCGGCTTCGACCAGGGCGGCCTCCTCACCGACGCGATCGCGAAGACCCCGCACGCGGTGCTCCTCCTCGACGAGATCGAGAAGGCGCACCCCGACGTCTTCAACGTGCTCCTGCAGGTGATGGACCACGGCAAGCTCACCGACAACAACGGGAAATCCACGGACTTTCGCCACGTGATCCTGCTCATGACGAGCAACGTCGGCGCGCGCGACATGCAGAAGCGCGCGGTCGGCTTCGGCGACGGGCGCACCTCGGGCGACGCCGAGCGCGAGTACAAGAACATGTTCAGCCCCGAGTTCCGCAACCGCCTCGACGCGCGCGTGCAGTTCGCCCCGCTCTCGCCGGCGGTGATGACGAACATCGTGTGGAAGTTCTTGCGAGAGCTCGACGGCCAGCTCGCGGAGAAGGACGTCACCATGACCGTCACCGAGGGCGCCGTCGCGTACCTCGCCGACAAGGGCTACGACCCCGACTTCGGGGCGCGACCGCTCGCGCGCGTCGTCCAGGAGGACCTGAAGCGACCGCTCGGCGACGAGCTCCTCTTCGGCAAGCTCGAGAAGGGCGGCACGGTCACCGTGGACGTCAAGGACGCCGACGGCACGAGGGCGCTGACCTTCGAGTTCACCGCCGCCGCGGCCGAGCCCGAGGCACCAGCGTCGGATCCGAAGGTCCTCCATTGAGCCGGATCGGCCTCGCGGGCGCGCTCCTCGCCGCCGGGGTCGCGGTCGCGGGGTGCCGCTCCCAAGGCCGCTCGAACGGCCCCGCGCCCGAGGCCTCTTTGGCGGCGAGCTGCGACGACCTCACCGCGCCGCCGCCGGGGGCGGTGAGGCTCTGCGGGCAACACGTCACCGGCGCGCCCGGCCAGCCCCACATCGAGTGGTCGTTGTGGGCGACGCGCGAGCGACGCGCCGACGTCGAGGGCCGCTACCGCAAGCTCGCGGCGACCTGCCGCGTCGAGGTCACGGGCGAGCCGGCGCTCTCGATCGCGCGCGGCGATCGCCGACTGTCCGCCCACGACGCGAGCCGGAGCGACTACCCGACGTGCGGCGTCGCGCCGAGCCCCGAGCACGCGACGGTGGTCGTCGCGTCCACCCTCGTCCACTGACAATCTCTACGCGGATAGTCAGCCCGGGCCCGGCGGATCGCGCGTCAACACTTGAGGTGCCTCACCACGCACGCCCCCGACACGCAGGCGGGCACGTGCTCGGTGTCCTTGCAGGGGCGGAGCTTCACCCCGCGCTTGGCCTTCGGGCGAGCGACGGGGTTGCGGGCCTCGTCGACCCAGCACTCGTCCTCGCTCGTGCAAGGGATCGACGGCGGCTCCGCCGAGGCGGCGGAGGCGGTGCCGTTCGACGCGGCCGGCGCGCTCGACGCGGCCGGCGCGCTCGACGCGGCCGACGCGCTCGCCTTCGGAGGCGGAGCCACGCTCGGCGCCGTGGCCGCTGCGTCGGCGGCCGTGGCCGTGGGCGACGCGCTGTCGGCGGTCGTCGTCCGCGTCCCGCACGCCACCGCGAGGGAGAAGACGAGGCCCGCGAGCGCGCCCCGCCCGACGACGGGCGCGACGGACGAGAGTGGGTTCATGCGCGGGTGGGGACGGCGCGACGCCGGGCTCGCGTCACCCGAGGGCAACGCGAGCCGCGAGCGCCGCGGGTCGATCACTTCATCGTCTTGCACTGCTGCTCGCAGGAGACCTTCGCCGGGATGCACTTCGAGCCCGGGGGCACGGTCGCGTCGAGCTTCGCGCACTCGGCCATGCAGCCGGCCTTGTCCTTCGCCGTCGTCTTGGCGGCGTCGGCGCACTTGCCGTCGGTGGCGGGCTTGACGTCGGCCGGCTTCGCGTCGGCGGGCTTCGCGTCGGCCGGCTTCGCGTCGGCGGGCTTCGCGTCGGCCGGCTTCGCGTCGGCCGGCTTCGCGTCGGCGGGCTTCGCGTCGGCCGGCTTGGTGTCCGAGGTGGTCTGGGTCTTCGAGGGATCCGAGGCCTCCGGCTTGCCGCCGCAGCCCGCGGCGAAGGCGACGATCATCGAGGAGAACACGAGAAACGACGTGGTTTTCATGCGGGTCGTCTAGCAAACCGGAGCCCCCCCGTCGTCAGGAATCAAACACGTTGACGAGGTCGGGCCGGTGGTTGATCGTGGGCGCCATGCCGAGCCCCACGCGTACCGCACCCGCCCTCGTCCTCGTCGCCGTGCTCACCTCCGGCGTCGCCTTCTCGGTCGCCTGCGGCGGCCCGAAGCCCAGCGACGGGCCGCCCCCCGCGGCCTCGAGCGCAAGCCCTGCGTCTTCGGCCTCGGGGTCGGCGGCGGCTTCGGGCTCGGCGGCGGCCTCGGCCCCGGCGTCCGCCTCCGCCCCTGCCGCTTCGGCGGCGCCGATGAGCTCCGCGGCGTGCGACGCCCTCGTCGCCGAGGCGCAGCTCACCCTCGACTCCAAGCGGATCGGCACCGACGAGTCGTGCAAGAAGGACTCCGATTGCGTCGTCGTCCTCGGGCGCGCGTGCGGCTTCCACTGCAAGAGCGGCGTGGTCCCGAAGACCAAGGAAGCCGCCTGGTCCGAGCTCGTGTCGAAGGTGAAAGACAACGAGTGCAAGAAGTGGAACGACGCCGAGTGCCCGAAGAACTACCCGAAGCCGCCGCCGAAGTGCACCGACAAGGTCGCGGTCTGCCAGGCCGGGCGCTGCAACGTGAAGTGACGACGCGCGCGGGCGCGCCCGGGCGCGCCCCGCCGTCCACGCGAGGCGCGCCAAGGTCCACGCGGTCTTGACGCGCCGCGCGGAGCCTCAGCGGAGGCGCGGGACTTGCACCGGGGCGCGGTGCCATGCGGATCCCCGTCCTCGTCGAGCTCGTGCAGCAGCGCGTCGCGACCTACCCATGGGTCTGCACGACGTGCGGGCTGTCGGCCTTCCAAGTGGTCGTCCGCCGCTACATGCTCGCGCGGCTCTTCTTCCCGGTGTCGAGCGGCCCCGCGCACTACGTCGCCACAGCGCGTGCTCGTACGAGCACCCGACCACCGCGCCGCCCGGCGCGCCCGGCCGCCCGTTCATGCACACCTTCGGGTTCCTCGTCCAAGGGGCCCTGGTCTTGGCCGCGTTCGGCGTCTACTTCGCCGCCACGAACCTCTCGTCGCTCGCGGCTCGCGCGGGCGACGACCGCGCCGCCGAGGTCGACGCCGCGCTCGCGGAGTACAACCGAGCCGCCGCCGAGCTCGTGCAGAGCGAGCAAGACTGCGTGCGCGCGACCAACGGCGCGCTCGGCGTCGTGGCCGAGGAGATCAAGAAGGGCAAGCCGCGCAAGCCCGAGGTCCGAGGCGACCTCGTGGGGGCGCGCTACGGCACCTTCGTGCTCGGCGACGCGCCCTTCGTGACGTCGCTCGACGCCTTGCAGGTGCAGAACCCTGGCGGGCCCTACTTCGGCGAGCCCTTGTGCAAGGCGCCGCCGATCGACCCGCCGCGCCCGATCACGAGCCGCACCGACCCCGCGCGCATCCGAGCGGCGACCGAGAGGGCGCGGGCGAGCGCGGCCCGGCTCCCCGAGGACAACCGGGTCGTGTCCCTCGTCGCCCTCGACTGCCCCGACCGAGGGAGCGCATGCGCCGCGACCGCCGTGTGGGTCTCGGTCCCGCGCCAGAGGATCCTCGGCAGCGTGCGGGCGCAGGGGCGCCCCGCCGAAGGCTTCCGAGAGCAGCGCGCGAACGCGGTGACCGCGTTGCGCGAGGTCACGGCCGGTTGGGGCTCGTGACGCGCGACGGGAGAGCGGGGTGGGCGCAACAGGATTTGAACCTGTGACTTCGTCCGTGTGAAGGACGCACTCTACCGCTGAGTTATGCGCCCCAGCTGCAGGCCCATGGGTACCGAAAAGCCGCGGCGTTGGCAAGCCCCAAGCGCCCCCCGTGCGCGGCCTCCCGGCCCTACTTCTTCGGGGGCGGCGGCGGCGGAGGCGCGTCGCCCTCGCAGCCCGCGCCCTTGGTGAAGAACTTGAGCGCGGTCTCGACGTCGTCTTTGCCGAGGGTCGAGCCGCCACCTTTGGGACAGCGACCGTGCGCCCAGCCTGCCTTGTCGAGCGACTCGTGGAGCGTGCGCATCTTCGGGCCTTCCTCGGCGTCTTTGTCGGCGGCGATGAGCACGAGGGGCGCTGGCTTCTGCGCCTTCGCGACGTGCGCCGGGCCGCCGCCGTTGACCACGGCGTAGCCGGAGGCCGGGAACGCGCCGGTCGTCGCGAGGGTCGTCGCGAACACTCCGCCCGACCCATACCCGAGCACGTACCGCTTGTGCGATCCCCCCTCGAGGAGCGTGTCGACCTGCCAGAGGACCTTCTCCCACTTGGAGACGAGCTCCTGCGTGAGCTGCGTGTCTTCGGCGTCGCCGGGCCAGCAGAAGTGGTGCGCGAGCTCCGCCTTCCACGCGCAGAGGCCGCGGCGCCCGCGGGGGATGACCACGGCGAAGCCCTTCTCGGTGGCGCTCTTGGCCGCGGCCCACTCCTCGGGCGCGCCCTGGCCGTCGAACATCCCGTGCAAGTACACGAGCACGCTCGCTTTTTTTCCGTCGCCGGGGGGCAGGACGAAGCAGGTGTCGTTCGGGCCAGCCTCGAACCCTTCCGGGCACCAGCTCTCGACGGGGGGCAGGGCGTTGTTCGCGCCCTTGTCCTTGGGACCGCACGCTCCGAGGGTGAGCGCGGTGAGGGCGGCGACGAGGAGGAGTCTCTTCATGCGTGCGCCCGAATCCTCACTCGGCTGGGGCCTTGGAGGCAAGCTCGTCGGCGACCGCGACGCCGCCAGCCCGACGCGCGAGCGCCGCCAGGGCGCCGAGGAGCTCCCCCGTCCCCAGCCGCTCGGCGCCGCTCACGGCGAGCACGCGCGCGCCGGTGGCCTGCTTGATCCGCGCGATGGCGGGCTTCACGTCCTTGCTCGGCAGCTTGTCGATCTTCGTCGCGACGACGAAGAGCGCGACCGGCTCCCCTGCCCGCTTCGGCAAGCTCTTCACGAAGTCGCAGAGCTCCTGGTCGTCGGCCTCGAGACCGCGCCGAGCGTCCACGAGGAGCACGACCGCGCGCATCGCCTCCCGGTGCTCGAGGTAGCCCTCGATCATCGCCGCCCAGCTCTTGGACTCGGTCTTGGCGACCTTCGCGTAGCCGTAGCCGGGCAGATCGCAGAGCACCAGGCTCACGCCGTCGTCGACGCGCGCCTTGAAGAGGTTGATCTGGCGGGTGCAGCCCGGGTTCTTGCTCGTGCGCACGAGCGACTTGCGCCCGAGGAGGGCGTTCATCAAAGTCGATTTGCCGACGTTGGAGCGCCCCGCGAACGCGACCTCCACGCCCTCGGCGGGCGGCAGATCACGCTCCCGGGTGCCCGCAGCCCAGAACGACGCCTCGACCACGCGCGGCTCTTGTCGCTTCACGCGGCCATCCATAGCACACGGGCCTCAGCGCCGCCGGAGGCGCCTCGCGACCCCGGCCACGATCTCGGCCTGCTCGGGCGACCGGAGCCCCCAGCCCACCACGAAGAAGAGCCCGCCGAAGACCGCGATCGCGGCCGCGCCGCCGAGGGCCGTCGCGCCGAGGACGCGACCGGCGGAGGCGCCGCCCACGGCGCCCACGATGGAGGCGGCGAGGGTCTTGCCGATCGACGGGAGCATCTCCCGAGACGCGAGGTCGCCCAAGCGCCGGCGGAGCATCACCAAGAGGAGCACCATCTGCGCGAGGCTCGAGCCCGCGACCGCGGCGCTCACCCCCGCGTGGCCCAGCGGCCCCCGGAGGAAATACGCGAGCGCGACGAACACCACGAGATCGCCGGCGCTCACCCAGACCGGGGTCTTCGTGTCGCCGAGCGCGTGAAAGACCGGGATCGTCTGGCGGACGGCGGCGACGGTGAAGATCGCCCCGCCTTGGAAGAGCGCGGCGCGCGCGGTCTCGCGGGTCGAGACCGCGTCGAACGCGCCGCGCTGGAAGAGGAGCGCGATGATCGGCTCCCCCATCGCGGCGAGCGCGACGCTCGACGGGATGGCGACGTACATCGACAGCCGCATCCCGTGGGCGAAGGTCTTCTTCACCTCGTCGAGCTCGCCGCGCGCGGCCAAGGTCGCGAGCGAGGGCAAGGCCGCGGTGGAGATCGCCATCACGAAGATCCCCTGGGGGAAGTCGGCGAGGCGCTGCCCCCAGGTGAAGTAGCTCTGCGCGCCCTCGCCGAGCTCCGAGAGGAAGCGCCGCGAGAGCATGATGTCGATGTAGTACACACCGATCCCGAACGTCATCGGCGCGATGCGGCGGAGCATGTCGCGCACCGCCGGATCCCGCAGGTCGAAGCGCGGGAGGCCCAGGAAGCCGAGGCGGGCGAGCGAGGGCCACTGCGCCATCACCTGCAACAGGCCGCCGACGAGCGCGCCCGCGGCCAAGACCTGCGCGACGTCGATGCCCCGGGCCGCGAAGAGCGACGGCAGGGCGACCGCGGCGAGCAGGAACGCGACGTTCAGCAGGCCGGGCGCGAACGCCGCGACCGCGAACCGGCGCTTCGCGTTGAGGGCCGCCATCCCCAGCGCCGCCGACCCCATGAAGAAGATGTAGGGGAACACCGTGCGCGTCAGGTCGACGGTGCGCTCGAACTGCCCCGGTCGCGAGTGGAAGCCCGAGGCGAACAGCTCCGTGAGCGGGCGCGCGAACGCCATCCCCAGCGCCGTCACCACCACGAGCGCGACGAGGGAGACCCCGCGCGCGCGCCGGAAGAAGGCGCGCGCCGGCTCGTCGCCCTCCTCGAGCTTCTTCGAGAGCACCGGCATGACGGCGCTCGACACCGCGCCCTCCCCGAGGATCTGCCGGAGCATGTTGGGGATCGTGAACGCGACGAAGAACGCGTCGGTCGCGTCGCGCGAGAAGACCGCGGCGAGGACGACGTCCCGCGCGAGGCCGAGGAGCCGCGACAAGAGCGTGCCCGCGGCGACGATCCCCGCGCGGCCCGCGAGCTTCTTGCGCTCCTCTTCGCCGGTGGTGCGCGTCTTCTCCCGCTCGTCGGGCATCGTCAGCCGCGGGGCAGGTCCGGGCGCGCAGCGCGCGTGTCCTCGGGGCAGCACTCGTCGCAGCGGCAAAGCGCCCGCAGGTAGCGGAAGGAATACACGCCGGACCCGTGGCCGTCGAACCACACCAAGGACAGCGCGTAGTTGCCCACCGGCTCGATGCGGTCGAGCTCGAGCTGGACGTCGCCGCTCGGGGCGACGAACCGGATCGTCCCCGAGTGCCCCTGGCAGCCCGCGCACGGGCAGTAGCCGCGGAGGATCTCGTGCGGGTAGACGCCGACGTGGCCGTCGCCCCACTCGATGCGGGTCGTGCGGGCCCCCCGCGGCGACATCACCTTCTTGCAGCGCAGACTCGCGTCCATTCCCGCTCGCTCACTTCTTCGAGCCGGAGGCGATCTTCGTCCGCACCTCTTCGAGGTTCACGAGCCCCGAGACCGCGCCGACCGCGCTCACCGCCTTCGCGCCCATCATGTGGCCGACCTCGAGGACCCGAGTCCAGACCTTCGGGTCCTTCCACGCCGAGTTGCCGGCGCGAGCGCCGGTGGTGACGAGGACCCCGATCGCGCCGGCGAGGAAGGCGTCGCCGGCGCCGGTGGCGTCGACGGACCGAACGCGCTTGGGCGCCGCCGTGACCTGACCGTGCGCCCCGACCGCGGCCGCGCCGTTCTCTCCGCGGGTGAGGAGCCACGTCGCCCCCTTCGCGTGCTCCTCGAGCCACGAGAGCCCGCGCTTGCCGGCGAGCTGCGCGAGGTCGCCCTCGGAGGCCTTCACGAGCTTCGCCCGCCCGACGAGCTCGGCGATCTCCTTCTTCATCCGCGCGTCGTCGTTCCACATGTGCGACCGCACGTTGAGGTCGACGACGAGGTCACCCTTCGCCTTCTCGAGGGCGTCGATGAACTTGATCGTCGCCTCCTTGAGCGAGGGCGTCATCCACGTGCTCGATCCCACGAGCCCGAACGTCGCCTTGGCGGACGCCGCGCCGACGTGCTCCGCCGTCACCGCCACGTCGGCGGTGTCGTTGCGGTAGAAGAGGAAAGCGGGCTCCCCCTTCTCGCTCCGGGTGACGAAGGTGATTCCGGTGCGGTTCGGCAGCCGCAGGACGTGTTTGGTCTCCACCTTCTCGGCGGCGAGGAAGCTGCGGAGGGCGTCGCCGAAGCGATCTTCGCCGACGCCGCCGACGACGCTCGCGGAGAAGCCGAGCCGGGCCAGGCCGACCGCGACGTTCGCGGGCGCGCCGCCGAGCTCACGCCGGAAGACCTTCCCGATCGGCTCCTTGGGCTCGCGGCCCTCGTCGAAGATGTCCCAGAGGATCTCGCCGAAGCACGCGCAGTCGATCTTGTCCGCCATGTGGAGGCCCGCACTCTACCAGAGATCGTCACTCCTCGTAGCCTGCGTGCGCGGCCAGGGCCGTGCGGACCCACGTGAGCGCGAGCGCGACCTCGGCCGGGCTCTCGATCGCGTGCGACGCGATCGCGTCGACCAGGGCCCCCCGCACCGCGCCCTCGGCCGCCCCCTTCGGCGCGCCGATCGCGTGCCCGGCGCACCCGACGCAGAGGACGCCGCCGCGAGCCGCGGAGACGATCGCGGCGCGTGCCGGCGGCCGCGGCTTTCCGCAGACGATGCACTGCCCGAGCTCGAGGCCCCACCCCACGTGCTCGAGGAGCCGCACCCCGAAGCGCGCGAGGAGCGCGTCCTCGCGGCCGGCGGCGGCGCCGGCGTCGAGATCGTCGAGGAGGAGGCTGAGCTCGGCGAAGACCTCGGGCTCCGGCATGCGGGGCGGGCACGCGTGCCGCGCCCACCGCAGGGCGGTGCCCGCCGTCTCGAGCGCGGTGAGGTTGCCGAGGAGCGCGACGCGGGGGCGCTCGACCCTCGCCTCGCGCAGCGTCGACAGCTCGCCGCCCCGATCCTCGAGCGTTACGCGTGCAGTCTGCATGGGTTCGAGCGCGCCCCCCGCGCGGCGCCGCGATTTGCGCCCGCCGCGGACGAGGGCGCCGACCTTCCCGAGCTCTTCGGTGAGGAACGTGACGATGACGTCGCTCTCGCCGTAGTCCACCCGCCCGAGGAGGAGCGCGAGCGTCTCGCGCTCGGTCGCGCGCCCCCGCACGTCGCCCGCTCAGACCGCGGTGACGAGGTGCGCGCCGCCGCTCGACTGCGACAGCTCCGGCGGGATGTCGCGGCCGCGCGGGCGCAGCACGATCGACAGCGCGAGCGTGAAGAGGATGAGGAGGAGGACGAAGGCGATCGCGACGCCGAAGCGGCGGCTGCTCGAGCCCGTCGGCGGAGGCTGGACCGAGAGCTGGGTGGGGATCGGCGCCACCGTCGCCACGCGGCGGCCCGCGGTGTAGCGCGCGAGGACCTCCTCTTGCGACAGCGAGAGGGCCTGGGCGTACGCCTTCAAGAAGCCGCGCACGAAGACCTCGCCGGGCAGATCGTCGAAGTGATCGCGCTCGATCGCCTCAAGCGAGGGCACCGGGATGCGCGTGACGCGCGACACCTCGGCGAGGCTCATGCGCTTGGCCTCGCGCTGCCGCTTGAGCATCGCGCCGACCGTCGCCGCGCGCGCGGCGTCGCCTCGCTCCGAGGCCGGAGCGGGGCGCTCCGAGGCCGGACCTTTCACCGTGGCATGGGTCATGGGCGCCTCGCTCACGACTTCTCCCCCGGGATCTCGGTCAAGGCGTTCGCGCACGCGCGGCCCGCCTGCGTGGCCTTGGAGAGGCTCACGCACTTTTCGTAGTCCTTGCGCGCGTCGTCCTTCTTGCCGAGTCGGACGCGGACGCGCGCGCGCCCCTGCCAGGCGTCCTGGAGGGCCTGGCAGTCGGGGCTGTCGACGGAGAGCGCGTCGGAGAAGCTCTTCTCGGCCAGCTCGAAGCTCTGCTTCTTCTCGTACGCGACGCCGAGCCGGTAGTGCCCGACGCAGAAGCGGGGCTGGGTCACCGCGTTCTTGAGCGACACGATGCCCTGGTCGACCTCACCCGCCTGGACCTGCGCCCAGCCGAGGTTGCCCCACGCGAGGTAGCTGTGCGTGTAGGCCGCGTCGCGCGTGAGGGGCTCGAGGACCGACACCGCGTCCTTGGGCCGGTTCTGCAGGATGTAGATCTGACCGAGGAGGTTCTTGCCGTCGCGGAACTCGGACTTCGCCTTGAGGGCCTTCTTCGCGAGGCGCTCGGCCTCGCCGAGGCGGCAGTCGGGCGCGTCGAGCCCGCGCTCACCGGCGCAGAACGACAGGTAGATCGTCGAGGCGAAATACGCGGCCTCGGCGTTCTCCTCGTTCAGCTCGACCGCCTTGAGGGCCCGGTCGAGCGCGCTCCGCGTCTCGCCCTTGTAGAAGAGGTCGCGCGCCACGTCGTATTCGGCTTCGCTCTGGCGCTCGGCGCCCTGCCCCGTCGGCGCGTTGGCGCCTTTGCCGGAGCACGCGACGCCGCCGAACGCCACCGTCGCGACGAGCGCAGCGGCCATCGCGGCGGTGCCGCGGGGGGACGGGATGGACGACGGGCAACCCAAAGCGAGCCGTTGTTAACGCGGTCTTTCGCCCGCGTCAACTCACGCCGAGCACGCTCAAACCCTCGAAACTGCTCGAGATTACGCGCCCGAGAGAAACGCTCGGAGGCGCCGGAGCCCCTTGAAATCAGTACGGAATCGGCCGGTGGGGTGTTTTTTTGTTCAGCAGGCCGGTCGCGTGGCCGCGCCGCGTCAAGCGCCGCCGCGCAGCTCTTCCTTGGAGCCGAGCAGGGCGTAGAGGCGGCGGAGGGCGTCGACGTCGGGGATCTCGACCCGCTCGCCGACGATGCGGACGTACGACTGCTCGCGGAGCCTCGCGACGCTGCGCTTCACGGTGTCGACGTCCAGGCCGACGCGGGCCGACAAGTCGACCGGGGAGATCGAGAGCTCCACCCCCGCCGCGCCGCTGCCGGCGAGCTTGAGCAAGGCGCTCACGATCTTGGTCTGCGTGTCCTTGAGGAGCATCAGCTCGACCTGATCCTCGGCGTCGCGCACGCGGCGCACGAGCTGCTGGATGATGCGCAGCGCCATGTGGGACCGCTGCTCGACGAGCGCGCGGAACGACGCGGGGTCGAACGCGAGCGCGATCCCGTCGGTGAGGGCGACCGCGGTGGAGGCGCGGGGGCCGTCGTCGAGCAGGGCCGTCTCCCCGAAGAGCTCCCCCGGCCGGAGCACGGTGAGGCTCCGCTCCACCAAGCGCACGCGCTTGAGGAGCCGGACGCGCCCCTCCTGGAGGAGGAACGCCTCACGGCCAGGCTCCCCCTCGCGGAAGAGCGCCTCGCCGGCGGAGAACGCGCGGCCGTAGCGATCGATGAGCGTGGTCTGGGCGGCCTCGGCGTCGTCGAGGAGCGTGTCCCGCATCGCCCTCCACGATACGAGAAAAGGCCGGCCCTTGCGACAAACCTTGGTAAAAGGCCGTCATGACGGAAGAACACCGGGGCCCGGCCGCTGGCGGCGCGACCGCGAGCGCGAGCGCGACCAAGGGTGGCGCGCCACGGCGCGGGGTGGTCACCCGGCGCACGCGCGAGACCGACATCCACGTCGAGGTGGATCTCGACGGCCGCGGCAGCGCGTCGATCCAGACCCCTCTGCCCTTCCTCGACCACATGCTCGAGCAGATCGCGCGGCACGGCGGCGTCGACCTCACCGTGACCGCCCGAGGCGACACCCACATCGACGGGCACCACACCACCGAGGACCTCGGCATCGCCCTCGGGCAGGCGGTCCTCGCGGCGCTCGGCGAAAAGGTCGGCATCGCCCGCTACGGCTGGGCGCTCTTGCCGATGGACGAGGCCCGCGCGAAGGTCGCGATCGACCTGTCGGGTCGGACCTTCTTCGTGTGGGAGGTGCCGATGCCGAAGGCGAAGCTCGGCACGTGGGACACGGAGCTCGCCGAGGTGTTCTTCGAGGGCTTCTGCCGCGGCGTCGCGTGCAACCTGCACGTGGTGCTCGAGCGCGGAGAGAACCTCCACCACGTCACCGAGGTCTGCTTCAAGGCCTTCGCGCGCGCGCTCCGCGCCGCGTGCCGACGCGACGGCGGCGGCGACGTGCCCTCGACGAAGGGGACGCTCGCCGGCTGACGCCGCTCGGCCGGGCGCCTATCTCAGTTGGGACATCCTGCCTTGGGCAGGCGCTTCAGCTGCGTGCGCGTCGAGAAGTAGACGAACGCGTCCGAGACTCCGAGGGAGGTGACGTCCGACGTGGGCACGTCGAAGACGCGGCGCGACTCGGCGTCGCCCTCGGAGGTGGCGTCGCGCTTCAGGCGGAAGATGCCGCCGGTCGCGGACACGAAGAACACCGCGTTGGCGTCGATCGCGACGAGCGACGTCACCTGACGCGCGAGCACCGTCGCCGGGCCGCCGGCGGCCGCGACGCGCGACAGGACGGGCGTCCCGCCCTCTTGGACGACGTAGAAGACGTAGTCGGGGCGGGACACGAGCGCCGTCACGTTCCGCGCGCCTGCGTCGTCGGTGACGATGGGGGCGCCGCCGGCGTCCGCCCCGAGCGGCCCCGCGAAGATGCCCGCGTCGGGCCGAAAATACGTCGCCGTCGTCGCCGCGAGCGAGACGAGGCGCGCGTCGCCCGCGCCGCGGGGCCCCGTGAGGAGCACGGCGGGCTGGGTGAGGGAGACGCCGCGAAGCTCGGGGGGCGCGATGAACGCGAGCAGCTCTCCGTCGCACGCGAGCTCCGGCGGGAACGCGCCGGCGACGTTGATCGGCAGCGCCTTGTCGTCGCACGCCGCGGAGCCGAGCGGGCACGACTTGAGCGCGAGGCCGGTCGGGAAGCCCGGGTCGATCGTGCGGGCCAGGACGACCGCGCTCGTCCCGGTGAGACACACGTCCTGCGCCGAGGGCGCGAGCACGAACTGCGGCCGGGTGGACTTCTCGCGCTCGTCGACCGTCGAGATGGCCGTCACCGGCCCGCCGTCGATGCCGCGCGCGTCGTGGATCCACACCGCCCCCGCCGCGCCCGCCCGCAGGCGCCTCGGGTTGGTGAAGTCGCCGACGACCTCGGGGCACGCGGGCTTGGCGTCCGGAGGCGCCGCGGCCTCCTCCACCGGGGGCACGTCGAAGCCCGCGTCCACGACGGGGGTCTCCTCGCTCTCGAACGAAGCGCACGCAAACGCCGCCCCCCCGATCACCCCGGCGACGCCTAAGAGCGGGACGAGCCTTCGCACACTCGGATCTTGTCACAACTCGCGCGAGCGCGCTCCATCGGCGCGCGCCCGACGGGGCGCGACGCGGGCGCGACGTGCAGCGGGCACGGAAAAAGACCGCGCCGGCCGATCACCGCCTGGTCGCCGCGATGACCACGTGCGGGTACGGCAGGACGTCGGGGACGCGGACCATGCGGACCTTGAAGCCGAGGCTCGAGAGCATCTCGCCCCACTCGCGGTGGTGCCGGTAGGTGAGCGGCTCCTCCCACCCCACCATCGCGCGATCCATGAGCTCGGTGAAGCGCACCTGGTACGCGGGCTCGGTGGTGATGTCCTTCACGACGAGGACCCCGCGCGGCGAGAGCAGATCGCGGAGGCGCTCGAGCAGCGGGAGCTGGTCCTCCGGCGGGATGTGGTGCATCACGTCGAGGACGTAGGCGGCGTCGAACGGGCCGCGGACCGCGGCGTCGCGGGCGTCGGCCGCCATGAACTCGTGCTCGGTGAGCCCGAGCTTGCCCGCGACCTTTCGCGCCATCTCGATGCGGCGCGCGTTCGGATCGATGCCGACGATGCGACGGCGCGGCTGCGTCTGCCCGAAGTAGGCGGCGAAGAGGCCGAACCCGCAGCCGATGTCGAGGATGCGCCCCTCGTCGGGGAGGAGGAGGTCCATGACCGACAGGAGCTTCGGCCGCAGGATCGAGAAGCGGATGTTCGCGTACACGCGCTCGAGCGGCGGGAGCGCCTGCGCGATGTTGGTGATCGCCGCCCGCCCGAAGACCTCGGGCGCGTAGAACGCGCGCGGCGGCTCGCTCTTGCGCACCAGCGCACGCAGGAGGCTCGGACGGCGGGACGAGGCAGGGCCGGCAGACACGGGCGCTCCTATAGCCCGGTTGCCCCCGCCGGACAACGCGCCCGTCCGAGGCCCCGACAAAGGCGCGGATCCCCGCCGTCAACCGTCGTCGTTCGTCGGCACGAACACCGCCCCCGTCCGCAGCCCCGCGATGGCGAAGCCCTGCATCGGCCGATCGCCGTGCTCGGCGCGCAGGTCCCAATATTCCATCATCGCGCTCGCGAGGTACGCCACGAAGTGGATCGCGAGGTCGAAGCTGTCCTCGATCGCGTCGACGAACGCGGCGCGCGTCCCCCGCAGGGCGAGCGTGGGCTTCACGGTCTTGGCCATCGCCGACCGCGGGACGCCGCTCACCGCCTCCGCCCCACCGAGCACGAAGCCGGCGACGACGCGCGACGAGCCGCCCTCCCACGCCTGCTCCACCTCGCCGTCCAGGAGGAGGAGCGAGTAGTCCCCCGGATCGCCGCGGCGCCACAGCACCTCCCCGGCGGGTAGGTGGACCTCGTCGAGGCTCACCGCGAGGCGCGCGAGCGACGCCACGCTCGCCTTTGCGAACGGCCGCATCCGGCGGAGGGCCGCGATCTTGTCGACGACCGAGAGCGGGGCCGCTCCGCGGCGGACGGGCTCGAAATACGGGGTCACGTCGTCGGCCATGCCCGCGGTGCGCTGGAACTCCACGATCAGGGCGTCGGCCAAGCCGCGGACGAGCACGAGGAGCACGCTGAAGTGATCCTCGAACACCTCGTGGACGACCTCCTCGTCGACGCGGTAGGCGCGGACCTCGGTCTCGGCCACGAAGCGCATGCCGAAGGCGCCCCGCGCGAGCATCGGGAAGAGGCCCACGCTCGCCGGGGCCTCGACCGCGCCGTAGGGGCGCCCCCGTCGCTCCCCGCGCACGCGGCCGTCGCGGATCAAGAAGAAGCTGCGCGGGGCGTCGGCCTCGTCGGCGAGCGCCTCCCCCGGCCCGAACTGCACGGGCGTGAGCGCGAGGGCGATCGGGGCGAGCTGGGCGGCCGGCAGATCGCGGAGCACCGGCAGCTGACGGAGCAAGAGCAGTCGCTCGGTGAGCTCCTGCTGCTCGCTCAGCGAGGCCTCGGGGCGGCTCACGCGGTCGCTCCCCCGAGCGTGCGACGCGACAGCGGGCCCTCGAGCAGCTCGTCGCCGAGGCCCGCCGCCCGCGCGTTGCGGCGGCCGCGCTCGAGCTCGGCGTCGGCGAGATCCACGCCCACGTCCGCCGCGAGGTAGGTCGCGAACGTCGACACGAGGACGTCGCGGTCGGCGGCGAGCCCGCGGAGGACCGGCTCGAAGCGCGCGGCGCGCGCGCCCGGCAGGAGCGGCGAGGCGTCGCCGACGACGTCGTCGACGAGCGTGAGGACGCGATCTTTGTACGGCGCCCGGAGCACGGTCTCGAGGAGCTCCCGGCTGCTCGAGCGCACCCGAGGCGACTGGCTGCGCAAGCCCCGGAAAATCCTGACGAAATCCTCCTCGGGCCGGAGGAGCGCGAAGATGGAGCAGACGCGCTCGAGGGCGTAGAGCTCCTTGTCGAAGAGGAGCTCGACGAGGAGGTCGCGGGCCGGGCCCTCCGGCGCGCTCGTTCGCAGGACGAAGCGCGCCCGCGCGTGGCCGATCGCCCGCTCGAGGTTGTCTTCGAGCGCCGGCGCGAGGGCGCCGTCGGGCACGACGAGGCCCGGGTGGTCGCGGCGGAGCCGAGACAGCGCGCGGATCACCTTGAAGCGGATGGTGCCGTCGACGTCCGCGCCGAGGTGCCGCAAGAGGACCGGCGTCGCCTCGTCGACCGGCAAGGCGGCGATCGTGCGCGGCAGGTGGATCCGCACCCCGAGCGGCAGCGCCTCGTCCGACAGCGCGCGGTCGAGGTGCGCGGCGGCGCCGGGGATCGCGGAGATCGCCGCGCGCGCCGCCGCGCGGAGCGCGTGCTCCTCGAGCATCGGGACGAGGTGCGGCAAGAGCGAGGGGTGCGGGCGCCGCGCCATCGCGGCCGCGACGTGGGCCCGCGTCTCGAGGCTCGCGTCGCGCGCGAGGTCGACGAGGAGGCCGTCGACGATCGCGCCGACCTCGGGCGTGGCGACGCCGAGCCCCTCGGCGGCGATGCTGCGGGCGAGCTCCCGGCGCCCGTCGGGCCCGGCCTCGGCGATCGCGAGGAGCCGAGCGCGCGCGCTCTCGTCGGAGACGAGCCCGCGCAGCGCGAGCGACACCACCGCCGCCGCGCGCACGGCGAGCGACGGCCCCTCGGCGCGCTCCACGAGGAGCTCGCGATCGACCGCGATCGCGGTGCGGGCGCGGAGCGCGGCGGCCGCGACCTCGGGATCGGGGTGGTCGCGCAGGCGGTCGGCGATAGGGACGAAGTCCGGGCGCCCGAGCTCGACGAACACCTCGAGCGCGCGCAAGACGACCGCCTTGGAGGGGTGGTAGAGGAGCAGCGGCGGCACGAGCCGCTCCTTGCCTTGCGCGGCGAGGAGCTCGAGCGCGCCGAGCACCTCGCCGTCGTTCGTGCTGTTCAGGCCGACGAGCAGCGTCTCGAGCGCGCCGACGTCGAGGCGCGGCATCTCGGCGTCGGTGGAGAGGCCTCCCTCGCGGAGCGTGGTGCGGAAGAGATCGAGGTAGTGGCGATGAACGGAGAGCGCGGCCGCGAGCCAGAGCGTCGCGAGGCCGGCGACGGCGAAGCCGAGCCGCTGGTCGTGGGCGCCGACGGCGGCCAGGGCGAGGATGAGGACCGAGGCGATCGCCTGGCCGCCGCGTTGACCGACGAGATCGATCACCGGCTTGACCCGATCGCGCACGGCGTCGTGCACCGGCACCATGAGCAGCTCCACCGCCGTCCGATGGACCGAGTAGCGCAGCGCGCCGTCCGCCGCCTTCAGGCCGAGCACCGCGCGCAGGCCGCCGCCGAGCGCGACGCCGAGCCCGCCCGCGAGCATGCCGAACGGCAGGAGGACGAGCGCGGCCGGCACCCCGAGGCGCCGCAGCAGCCACCGCGCGACCCCGACCTGGGCGACGAGCGAGAGCGCGCTCAGCGCGAGCGAGACCGTCGAGAGGTAGGCGGTGAGCTCTGCGCGCGGGACCGACGCGGCGACCACGCTCTTGAACGCGAAGTCGGCGAGCGTCACCGTCACCGCGCCCAGGGTCGCCAAGGTGAGGACGCGCTTCGGGTACGGAGACGACCACACCCGGCCGAGGCTCGCGCGGAGAGGCACGCCGGCCGCGCCCCCGCCCGGCGGCGCGGGCGCGCCCCGCGGCAACGAGAGCGCGACCGGCGCCGAGAGCGCGACGAGCGCCGCCGAGCCGAAGAGCATCGACGCCGGAGTCAACGACATGGCGAGGAGCCGCGACGCACCCGAGCCGACGACGGCGCCGACGACGCTGCCCGCGCCGATGAGCCCGTAGAGCCGCTTGGCTTGGGTCGCGGTGTGGAGCTGCCCGAGGAGCACCCAGAGCTCCACCGTGACGACCGACGCGAAGACCCCGGTCCAGAAGTAGAGCGCGTAGACGAGGAGCGTCGACGGCCCTCGGAGCGCGACCCCGAAGCCCGCGGTCACGATCGCAGCGGCGGCGAGCCCGAGGCCGAGCCGGCGCGGGCTCGCGGGGGCGCGCGGGCGCAGCCCGATGAGCGCGCCGAGCACCGCGAGCCCGAGGTACACCCACGGCAGCTTGGTCGGCGAGAGGCGCGTGAGGAAGAGCGCGTCCCGGGCGGTCTCCGACAGCGTGTGCCCCGCCGTGACGAGCATGAGGACCAGGAACGCGCGGCCCGTCGTCGCGCGCTCCGCAGGCTTCACGTCCGAGAGCATCCCCACCACCGCGGCCGAGGGTAGCGCACGCGCCGGGAGATGGGCCGAGCTCTCCCGCGTCCGGCCCGTGGTACCATCGGGTCTCTCACGCGGGCTCACCCGTCAAGACGTTGATGTTCATGGGAAATTCGGGAGTTCGATGGGAGAGGAGCTGACCGGTCGCCTGGGCGAGCTCGCGTGGCTCGACGGCCGAGCGGCGGCCCGGCGCGTCCTCGTCGCGGGGGCGCCGGGGATGGGCAAGACCGCCCTCGTGCGCCAGTACGCGCGAGGGGGCGCCGCGGCTCCCGCCTGGGTGGACGTGATCCGAGGCGCCGGCGTCGAAGACCTCACCCGCGCCATCGCGACGGCGTGCGGGGTCGGCCCGGCCCCCACCGCCGAGGCGTCGATGCGGCAGCTCGTCCGGAGCTCGGAGCGGGCCGTCGTCGTCCTCGACGGCGCCGAGGTCGCGGCGGCGGGGGTCGCCGAGCTCCTGCCCGCCCTCGCGGAGCGCGTGCCCTCGCTCCGCGTCGTGGCGACCTCGCGCGTTCGACTGCCGGGGTTCGACGACACCCTCGCCCTCGGACCGCTCGCCGTCCCGCCCGGCGGCGCCGACGCGAGCGCGATCTGGGCCTCACCGGCGGCCGACCTCTTCGCGCGACGCGCGGGACTCGCGGAGGCGGTCCGCTCCCCCGACGTCGCCGCGAAGGTCGCGACGATCGTCCGCGCGGTCGAGGGGATCCCGCTCTCGATCGTCGTCGTCGCGGCGTCGATGCGCGTGCTCGACCTCGCCACCCTCGAGGAGCTCGTCGTCGGGCACGAGCTGCCGAGCCTCGAGCTCGCGGAGGCGCTCGCGGCCTCGCTCGAGGCCCTCCCCGCGAGCGCGCTCGAGCTCCTGCTCCACCTCGCGCTCTTCCGCGGCCCGTTCTCGGCGCGGCGCGCCCTCGCGATCGCGGCGACCGGACGCGTGGGCGGCTCGAGCGCCGCGGTGCTCGATCTCGAGACCCTGGTGGACCACTCGATGATCGAGCGCGCCTTCGATGGGGGCCTCGACGACGCGCGCTTCCGCGTCCTCGGTCCCGTGCGCGACGCGGTCGCCGCGCGGCTCGGCGGCGGCGACGCCGAGCGGAGCGCGAAGCGCGCGTTCGTCGAGCTCGCCCTGTCGGAGCGCGGCCGCGCGACCGACGCCGATCTCTCCGAGCTCGGCCACGCCGTCGAGCTCGCCGTCGAGCTCGGCGACGCGCGCGCGGCGGCGGAGCTCGCGCTGGCGGCGAGCGCACATTTCCTCACCCGCGGGCCGTTCGCGCGCTACGGCGCCATGCTCACACGGGTCCTCGACGCAGCGGCGGGCCTGCCCGCGACGACGCTCGCAGAGCTCCACCTCGCTCGGGCGCGGGCCCGCGTGCTCGTCGGCGACCACGCCGCCGAGGCGAGCGATCTCGAGCGCGCGGTCGCGATCGGCGACGCCACGGTGCGGGCGCAAGCGCTGGCGAAGCTCGCGTTCGCGAGCGCGCGCAAGGGCGACCTCGAGCGCGCGATGGCGGCCACGCGCGACGCCGAGGAGGCCCTCGCCGCGGCGGCCGAGCCGCCCTCGGCGCGGGTGCTCGGCCTCGTCCTCAAGGACCTCGCCAACGTCCACGCCGAAGCCGGCAGCGACGTCGCCTACGACTACCTCCTGCGCGCGCTCGCGTGCTTCGAACGCGCGGGCGATCTCCGCGAGGTGGCGTTCGTCGAGCTGATGCTCGCGAGCCGGTACTGCGACGCCGGACGCGTGGACCTCGGTCGCGCGCACGCCGAGCGCGCCCTCGCGGGCTTCCGCGCGGTCGGCGACGCGCGATCACCGAGCTGGGCGCACACGCTCCTCGGCATCGCGTGCCAGGAGGAGCGAGCGTTCGCCGAGGCGCGACGGCACCTCGAGCAAGCGCGCGCGTGCGCCGTGGGCGTCGGCGACGTGCACACCGAGGCGCTCGTGCTCGGATACGACGGCGCCCTCGCGCTCGAGGCCGGGCGCAGCCGCGACGCGATGGAGCTCGCCGCCCGCGGTTCGGTGGCGCTCGAGGAGCTCGGCGACGCCGGGGCCGCCGCCTATTTCGCGGGCGTGCTCGCGGTCGCGCTCGCGGAGCAAGGCCACGACGCCGCGGCGACGTCCGCGCTCGACCGCGCCCGGCGGCTCCTGCCCGCGAAGGGCCGCGAGGCGCGCGCGGTCGCGCTCGGCCTCTTCGACGCGGCCGCGGGGATCGCGCGCGGCGGCGCTCCACCGCCGCCGACGCCGACGCGCGATCCGGCGAGCCGCTTCGAGGAGGTGCGCTTCGCGTCGCGCCTCGTCGACCGCCTCCTCGCGCGCGCCGCGAGCGCGGGCGGGCGCGCCGCCCTCACGGTGGGGCCGAAGGCGGCCTGGGTCGAGGGCGACGGCGGCCGCGTCGATCTCGAGGCTCACCCCCTCCTGCGCACGATCTTCGAGGCCCTCCTGGAGCGTCGCGAGGCCTCGCCCGGGGCCGCGCTGTCGCTCGCGGAGCTCCAGGGGCTCGCGTGGCCGAACGAGAAGATCCTGCCGCGCGCGGCGAAGAACCGCCTCTACGTCGCCATCGCGCGCCTCCGCGACAAGGGGCTCGGCGAGGCCTTGCAGCGCGCGCGCGACGGCTACCGCCTCGATCCCGCGCTCGCGATCGTCCGCGCGCCTACTTCAGGATGACGCCCGACTCGGAGCCGACGCACACCGACGTCTCGAGGAGCACGCCGAGCAGCGTGCGCTCCTGCGGGGTGAGCGCGAGGGACGACGGCTCCGTGTGGTAGGTGCTGAAGAGCACGCGCCCGCAGCCGTTCTCGAACGTGACCGTCGCGGGGCGAGGCGCCGCGCCGTCGCGGGCGCCGCGGACCCACACCTTGGGGGTCACCGTCTTCGGGTTTCCGTCGGCGTCGACGGTGGCCACGCTGCTCACCGAGGCCACGGACGTGTAGTTGCGCTGGAGCGTGAACGACGTGAGGCTCTGCGCTCCGAGCCACGCCGAGAGCCCGGGGTCGGCGACGGTGGCGGCGGCGTCGTACGCGACGCGCTCGCAGCCCGAGCACGGCGCCGCGCTCGCGCCGACCCAGCTCACGTAGCCGGGGAACGCGCGAGCGACGAAGTCGTAGTGCCAGTCGGTCGTGTACAGGCGCCCGCCCGCGGCCACGAAGGTCCGCAGGTTCTCGAGGATCGTCGGATCCTGCGACAGGTCGGTGTTGGGGGCGGGCTGGGTGAAGTCGCCGCACGGGAGGAAGATGATGTGCTCCTTCATCACCCGCGCTTGGTCGGTCAAGAACTCGCGCGCCGCCTTGCCGACGAGCGCGCTCTGGACGAGCTCGATCGCCGAGGGATCGATGCCGAGCTTCGCGAGCGACGCCTCGATCTCGTCGTACGCGCCGTGGACGACCGCCATCTTCGGCACCTCGTCGCTCTGCGCGAGGTCGGTCTTGGGCGGGAGCGTCGTCAACGTCTCCGGCAGCGGCGCCTTGCCCTTGCTCACGTAGATCTCGCGGACGCGGCGGAAGCCGCCCTTCTGGACGACGAGGAACTGAGCGCCGAGCGCGGTCGCGCCGAGCTCGAACCGCCCGCTCGCGTCGGCGAGGGCGTGCGGGGTGCCGTGCGCGAGCTGCACGCAGCCGTCGCAATACACCTGGGTCGGGTTCGGCGCGGGGCGCTCGCGGGTGAGGTACACGAGCGCGCCTGCGATCGGCATCTGCCCGTTCGGCGCCTTGACGGTGCCGGTGAGGGTCGCGACCACGCCCGCGGGCGTGGCCCCGCCGCCGCCCGCGAAGGGCCCCGCCGGACCGCCGGACGAGGCCGCCGGCGGGGGCGTGCCTTCGGCGTCGGCGAAGCCGCCGCGGTCGGAGCCGCCGCACGCGGCGACGGAGAGGAGGGAGAGGAGGAGGCTCGAGGCGAGGAGGCGCATGCCGCCTCCCTACCGCCGGTGGCGCGCGCGGCCACTTACCCGGCCCTTACCTGTGGCGCCGTCGGCCCCCGACGTGGAGGCCGAATCGAGCGGCGTGCCGCGGCGCTCATACGCGGCACGCCGCTCGTCGGCGGCTCTTCGTCAGTGCAGATCGGGCAGCGTGCCGCGGCGCTCATACGCGGCACGCCGCCCGTCTGCGGCTCCATGCGTGTCAGGGACCTTTGCAAGGAGCCGGCCAGCACTGGATAACCCACAACCCCGCGAAACCTCGTATCTGCGGGTTCCTGCGTGGATCGGCGATGGCTCGACGATGGTAACTGGGTTACCCATTGCCGCGCTCCCCCTCCCCTCCCGAACATTCCTTGGCCAGCCCACGAGTCCGGCCACGAATCCACCGCGGGGCTCGGCGGCGCCGCGCGTGACCGCGCCGAAATGAACAACGCCGCCCGAGGGCGGCGTTCGCGTCGTGAGGGGTGTCTTGTGCGAAGGAGGGGACTTGAACCCCTACGGTTTTACCCGCTAGCACCTCAAGCTAGTGCGTCTGCCAATTCCGCCACCTTCGCGTGGGGGCCCTGGGAATTAAGCGAATTCGCTCCGCCCGTCAAGCACTTGTTCGGCGGGTGAGCACTTCGACGATCTCGTGCAGCTCGAACGGTTTGCGGACGACGAGCACGCCCGCTGCGCTGAGCGCCTCGGGGACGGAGTCGGCGCTGCCCGTCACGACCACGACGCGCGGGACGGCCCCGAGCACCGCGCGCACGCTCCCCTCGACGTCGGCCGCGATCGGAGACAGGTCCACGAGCGCGGCGTCGTGCCCCGACGGGAGCGCGCGCTCGAGCTCGCCCTTCGTGCGGACGACGCAGACCTCGGCGCCCTTGGCCTCGAGGGACGTCTCGAGGAGGTCGGTGATCGCGACGTCGTCGTCGAGGACGAGCACCCGCTTGCCCTCGAGCACGGCGCTCGGCCGCCCGGCGACGCGCGCCCGCGGCACCGAGCCGCCTGCGGGCGGCCAGACGAGGCGGAAGTGCGCGCCCGCCCCCTCCTGCAAAAGGAGGAGGTTGCCGCCCGCGGCGCGCGCGAGCGCGCGCGCGTGCCGCAAGCCGTTGCCGGAGCCGCCGGGGCGCGTGGTCTCGCCCTCGAAGATCGAGATGCGGCGCCCTTCGTCGACGCCGGGCCCCTGATCGACGACGTCGATGACCACGTCTTTTTCGGGGACGGAGACCGTGACCCGGATCACGGAGTCGGTGGGCGCGTGCGCGAGCGCGTTGAGGACGAGGTTGATGAGCACTTGCTCCGCGTCGTCGGCGGCGCGCAGGAGCTTCTCGTCGTCGACGCCGTCGCAGACGATGCGGACGTCGTGGCGAGACGCCTCGACGCCGAGCGCGCGGACGACGCGCTGGCACACCTCGAGGGCGCGGGCCTCGCGCGGCGCCCAGGCCCCGCCGATGGCGCGCCGGGCCATCCCCTTGGCGACGCGCGCGCTCTCTTCGGCGAGCTCGAGGGCCTGCGCCACGCGCTCCGGCGACGTCCCCTCGGCGCGCGCCTCCGACACCCAGCCGAGCACGACCGTCAGGGCGTTCGACACGTCGTGGAGGACGCCGCGCAAATCGCGATGGGGATCGTCGTCGCGATCGTCTCGGCTCACGACTAGAAAAATAGGCTTGTTTCGGGCGTTTGGGAACGCCTTTCGCCCGGGCTCAGCGCTTCGAGACCATCTTGCCGAGCGCCGCCCCGAGCCCGGGCGCGGCCCGCTTGGCGTAATAGAGGGCCCACGCTTCGGGGGTGACGGGGACGACGGCGCGGTTCTTCTCGACCGCCTCGAGGATCGCCTGGGCGACCTTCTGCGGCGGGTGGCTCCGCTTCTTCCACACCGACAGCGCCTTGTCGCGGCTGGTGAGGGGGTCGCCCTTGCGGGGGCGGAAGCGCCCCGTCTTGACGATGTTGGTGTCGATGATGCCGGGGCACACGGTGGTCACCCCCACCCCGTGATCGGCGAGCTCGGCGCGGAGCGCCTCGCTCAGCCCGAAGACCGCGAACTTGGTGGTCGAGTAGGCGACCGTGCTCGGCGCGCCGTAGTAGCCGAGGACGCTCGAGACGTTGACGATGTGCCCCCGCTTGCGCTCCGCCATCTTCGGCGCGAAGGCGCGGCAGCCGTGGATGACGCCCCACATGTTGATCGACACGATCCACTCCCAGTCTTCGGTCGTGGTCTGGAGGAGCCCACCGGCGAGGCCGACGCCGGCGTTGTTCACGACGACGTCCACCCTCCCCTCGGCCTCCTCGACGTGCGCCGCGAGCGCCTCGACCTCGTCGCGCTTCGAGACGTCGACGCGGCGGGTCGCCACCGCGCCCCGCTCGGCGGCGAGCGACCGCAGGCCCTCCTCGTCGACGTCGGTGGCGTGGACCCGGGCGCCGGCGGCCGAAAACGCGAGCGCCGTCGCGCGGCCGATGCCGCTGCCCGCCCCGGTGATGACGACGACCTTGCCCTGATGCGTGTACATTCTCCGTATCTCCTTCAGCGGCCGCCGCCCGAACGCCTCGACGCCCGGCCAGCATACCCGAGCCCCCCGCGTCGCCCGCGGGCGGGCTCGCTCACGCGGCCTCCCGCGCGAAGCGCCCCTCGCGCTCGAGCTCGGCGATGAGCTTGGCGGCGAGATCGTGGTTCTCGGTGTCGTTCGGGTGGAAGCCGGGCCGCAGGTACTCGCGGATCCCGCGCAGGAACACGCGGCGGACGATGGGCCGCTCCTTGCGCATGCGCGCGAGGTCGCGCTTCACCGCCGCGCGGTCGACGCCGTCTTGAGCCAAGAGGCGCCGCGTGGCCCACACCCAGAACGCCCCGAGCGACGCGGTCGCGAGGAGGAGCCCGAAGACGCGGAGCGCGTAGCTCGGGTTCACCTCCGCGAGGACGTCGAAGGCGACGGCTTTGTGCTCGATCTCCTCGGCGGCGTGCCACTCGAGGAGCCGGCGCATCTCGGGATGCGCGAGGTCGAGGATGCCGTCCTTGAGCGCGTTTTCGGCCATGATCGCGGTGAAGTGCTCGAGCGCCACCGTGACCGAGAGGCGCACCGACGGCGGGAAGCGGCGCTCGAGGGCCTCGAACGCCAGCCGCTCGTAGGTCTCGAGCATCTTCGCGACGTCGAAGCCCTGCGCCTCGAGTCGTGCGAAGAACCGCTCGTGGGCGCCGGCGTGCGCGCCCTCTTGCTTGTAGAAGGCGCGCACGTCGGCCGCGAGGCGCGGATCGCGGATCTGGCCCTCGTAGTGGCGGACGCTGCGGACGAAGAAGCGCTCGCCCGCGGGGAACAGCAGACACACGCCGTTGACGACGTGAGTCATCGCGGCGCTGCCGCCGAACCAATGCCGGGGCACCGCGCCGAAGCCGAACTTGGGTCGCCGCGGCGTCACCCGGGGAGGCGCGTCCGACGCGCGCGAGAAGTCGCTGTCGCTCATGTTGACTCCTGTTCAATAAGAAGTAGCTCCAATTGAACCAGAGTCAATAGTGGGATACGCTCGATCGCGTGAGAGCCCGCCGTGAGGCGCGACGGCGCGCGCCGACGCGGACCCGGATGACGACCGACGAGCGCCGCGCGCAGCTCGTGGCGCTCGGCCTCCAGCACTTCGCGGGCCGCGCGTACGAAGACGTCTCGATCGACGAGATCGCCGAGGCCGCGGGCATCTCGAAGGGGCTCCTCTACCACTACTTCCCCACGAAACGAGACTTCTACGTCGCCGCGATCACCGAGGCCGCGGGCGAGCTCCTCGCGCGCGCCACGCCGGATCCGTCGCTGCCGCCGCTCGATCGCGCGACGCGCGGCATCGACAGCTACCTCGCGTACGTCGAGGAGCACGCCCCCGCGTACGTGGCGCTGATGAGCGGCGGCGGCCAGGATCCGGCGGTGCACGCGGTCATCGAAGGGACGCGGGCGGCGTTCCTCGAGCGCCTCCTCGGGGGCGTGGACGCCGCGCGGGTGGAGGGGCAACGCGGTCAACGTGGCGAGAGCGCCGCGAGAGCCCCCTCCCCGCTCGAGCACCCGGTCTTCCGCGTCGCGATGCGGGGCTTCATCGGCTTCGCGGAGTCCGCGAGCCTCGAGTGGCTGCGGTCGCGGCGCGCGATGCCGCGCGAGGTGATCCGCGATCTCCTCCTACGGACGTTCCTGGCGATCCTCCAAGACTTCGTCCCTCACCCCCCCTGAGCCGCGGCCCCGTCGAGGTCCGGCGGCCGGCGCTCGAGCGCCGAGGGCGCGCGGCTTCGCCGAGAAGGTCGCGGCGTTTTTCGCGTGCGCGCTCGTCGCGTGGGGGCGTGAGCGGCGGAGGCGAGGCGGAGGACCATCGACCTCCCCCTACACACCCTCACAAATCGTATCGGTCACGTCTCAACTGGGTTGCGCGCTCGTCCGTATCTCGTGTCTAACTAAAAATGCGCGGGGCCTTTTGACGACGAGCGCCCCGCCTGGAGGCACACGATATGAAGACGCTGGTGGTCGTGATGGTGGGGCTCTTGGCGGTGGGTTGCGCGGCGGGCTCGGACGACGAGCCGGAGCCGACCGCCCCGCCGACGGCAAAGACGACGAACAGCATCACCGTCCCGGGTGGCAACGTGGTCGAGGATCCGGTCGCTCCCGGCGACATCCGCGGGCGCATCAGCGCGCAGGTCGCCCATCAGCGGAGCGAGCTCGACCCGGCGACGGCGCAGCTCCAGCCGCAGTTCGCGCCGGTCGTCCCGAACCGCTGACGACGGCGAGCCCGCGCGCGGGGGTCGTCGCATCCCGTGCGAGCGCCGCGCGCGTGGGCATCGCGCGTCGCTCGCGGAGCGCCGGGCGACGGCCATCCAGGCTCAGTCGTCGACCGCGACGGCGCCGTCGGCCGCGGCGAGGACGCTGAGCGCCCGGCGCGCGGCTTCGACGGTGATGTCGCGCGCCTCGACGATCATCTGCGCGACGCGCTCCACGAGATCGCCGGTGGCGCCGGCCGCGACCGCCACCGAGCGCGCGTGCAGGGCCATGTGGCCGCGCTGGATCCCGTCGGTCGCGAGGGCGCGCACCGCGGCGAGGTTCGACGCGAGGCCGATCGCCGCCGCGACCTGAGCGAGCTCGCTCGCGCTCGGCGCGCCCAGGATGTGCAGCGAGAGCCGGGCTGCGGGGTGCACGCGCAGCGTGCCTCCCACGGTGCCGAGGGCGAGCGGGAGCTGGATGCGACCGACGAGGGTGTCGCCCTCGCGCCGCCAGGTGGCGAGCGGCGAGTAGTGCCCGCTCCGCGCGGCGTAGGCGTGGGCTCCGGCCTCGACCGCGCGCCAGTCGTTGCCGGTGGCGATGACGACGGCGTCGACGCCGTTCATGATGCCCTTGTTGTGCGTGGCGGCGCGGTAGGGGTCGAGCTCGGCGAACCGCGACGCGTTCACGATCCCGTCGATGACGGCCGACCCGTCCATGTCGTCGGTGGCGAGCGCCTCGGCGGGCACACGGCAGGTGACGCGCACGGTGCGCTTGTCGCAGAGGTTCGACAGGATGCGCAGGCCCACGCGCCCGCCGGTGAGCTCGGCGAGACGGTCGGCGACGGCCTCCGCCACGCTGTTGATGAGGTTCGCGCCCATCGCGTCGCGGCAGTCGACGATGACGTGGACGACGACCATGCGCTCGGTGGCGTCGCCGAGGACGCGCACCTCGATGCCTCGGGCGCCGCCGCCGCGGGCGACCAGGCCGGGGACGGCGCGGTCGGCCCGCGCGAGGATCTCGGCCTCCGCCTCGGCGAGGGCGGCGCGCGCGCGATCGATGTCGGGCACGTGGGTGAGCTGGATCTGGCTGATCATCAGCGGGGGGTCGACCTCGGCGCGGAAGCCGCCGCCCGCGCGCGCCATCTTCGCCGCGTTGGAGGCCGCGGCGACCACGCTCGGCTCCTCCACGACCATCGGGACGACGAAGTCGCGATCGTTGACGCGCACGTTGAGCGCGACGCCGAACGGGATCGAATACGTCCCGATGACGTTCTCGACGAACTTGTCGGCCGTCTCGGCGTCGAGCCCGCCGCCCTCGAGGGCGCGCTCGATGTCTCGCGTGTCGGCGCCGGTCGCCTCGCTCACGAGGGAGCGGCGCTCGTCGACGGTCAGCTTGTAGAAGCCCGGAAGCCTGGAGGTGCGTGCCATGTTTGTGTTTGTATAGGTTCAGTTTAGGAT
>JAEUKG010000358.1 GCA_016794325.1 Myxococcales bacterium
ACACCCGGCCGCCGACGGGCTTCTTGGCAGTGATCTCGATCTGATCACCTCCGAGGTCCTGAGTCTGGAACGAATACGATGCGGGGGAACCGAAGACGTTGTTCAACGCGGCGATGATGGCGGCCTCGTCTTCACCGTCGAGCCGGCTCTCGGAGACCCTGCCATCATCTTGCGGCGCAGAGGAGCAACCCGCGGCGGCGAGGGCGCCGACGAGCGCGAGACCAACACCACCGAGCCCGAACCACCGCGAACCACCGATCTTCTTCATTGTCCCATCCTCCAAGTAGCGAGCGTCGTTGCTCGTGGACTTTGGTGCTTGCAACGGTGATGCCAGGCGTCAAGTGCTTGGAAAGGCGATGGATTCTCGTCCAGCGGGGGCCCCGAACGACGCCCGCTGCTCCAGTGTGGAACAAGTTGGTCTGGGTCGATGCGCGGTGATCTACCGGCGTTCGGGCTCGTGTGTCAGAGCGCCCGGTCCGACGAAGCCGAGTCGATCTGCTGCCTCGCGGTGCTTGTGTGCTCTCGCGCGAGGCGAGCGGGGCCGCGGTTGCGGGGAGCTCCGCTCGCGACCCTGTGCCCGGCGTGCGCAGGGACTGTCGGCACGAGGCCTGCACCAGCCACGGTCGGACCGACGTTCGGACGAACTCCAAAGGAACACACCCATGCCCCGACTGCTCACCCGCTCTGTCATCGCCCTCGGCGTCTCCGCAGCTCTCGTGTCGATCGTCGCCTGTTCATCGAGCGCGGAGGACGACCACGTGGTCCGGTCGGCGAACACGACCGAGGAGGTCATCGACATGGGGTGTCCGAAGTGCGAAGCCTGCGGCGAGGATGACGCGGGCCCGTCCGAAGACACCGACGCCGCGGTGCCGATCGCGCTGGCGGACCACAAAGACTCCCTCGATTCGATCTCGAGCCGACCGCTCGGCAAATGGGTCGGCGTCGATGGCTGCAAGGCGCTCCTCGCGAAAGCCAAGGACAAGATCACCGTTTGCGGGCACGTGATTGCCATCTGCGCGACCCTGACCGGCAATCCAAACGGCGCCGAGGCGCAGAAGTTTTGCGCCGCGCTCGGCAAGATCGCCAGCCTCGTGCCGGCGGCGAAGGACGAAGCGCAGAAGATGCAGAGCGCCGCGTGCTCGACCTGCTCGAACAAGATCGTCGCATGCGCCGACGGTGGAGCCGTGACCAAGTGAGGCGCTTCGCGACCTCGACAACGAACGACGAGGGTGAGCCAATGAAGTTTCGACGCATTGTCTCGGTGAGCGCGGGAGTTCTGGCGGCGCTTCTGGCGCTCGCCGGGTGCGTGTCGAGCGAGGAGATCGAGGCCGGTGCTTCGGACGACTCGCTCGTGGCTTCGGACTGCATCGATGCCGTCGAGCCTCTGGGCTCGTCATCGGGAAAGTCGTCGTCGAGCTCATCGGGCTCGTCCAGTGGTGGGAAGGTCTGCCCCCCGAAGGTCGACGACGGGAAGGGCTGCGCGGCGGACAAGGACTGCAAGTCCGGTTTCTGCCAGCGAGGCGGCGGCGCGAAGGGAACCTGCAAGGCCTGCGATGGCACCGCCTACTGGACGAGCCTCCACGGCGTCGACACTGTCAATGAGTGCGTGGCCACCTCCGGTGAGCACAAGTGCTCGTCGGCCAAACACTTCCCCTGTGCAGGCACGCACGACAACGGGACGTGGGAGAAGTGCATCCCTCCCGGAACCGTCCGTCGCGTAACGGCGGTCAAGTGCCTCGGAGACGCGCCAAAGGTCCAAGACAAGTGCGACGCCACGATGACCACGAAGTGCGGGACTGGCGGCGACAAGGTCAAGGGGTGCTGGGACAAGGGCAACGAGCTGACGCCTTGTCCCAAGTAGCGACGTCGATGTTTCGGGGGGGACGGCCCATGATGCTCATCGAGCCGCAGGGGGCGCCCGGCGGTTCTGGTCGCGGTCGGGACGTCGCCACGCGCCTTCGGGGCCGCTTCCGCGGCACCTGCAACGCATCGCGCTGCCACAAGCGGTGCACCCGATCGCCGCGCATCTCGAGTCGCTGCTTTCGCGAGCAGGAGGTGAACGTGCCAAGCCCACCTTGCCTCCTGGTCGTGACGACGCTGCTGCCAACGCCTCGCAGAAGGCCCGGGGCGACTGCGGCGCTGACGTCGACGGCGTTGCCCTCGAGCCGCGCCGCCGCTTCACCGAGGCCGAGAGGCTCCGCGTCCTGAAGGCCGCGAAATCCGCTATCGAGCTGTGAGCGCGGCGCGCTCGAGGCCCTGGTGTGCAGAGAAGGCATCCAGGGCTCCCACCTGTCCGTGTGGCGCGCGCAGTTCGTCGCGCACGGCGGTGATGGGGCTCGCGCCGCTCGAGCCGGGGCGGAAGCCCGAGCTTACGGCGACCGAGCGCGAGTTGCTCGCCCTGAAGAAGCGAAACGCGGAGCTCGAGCACCCATGCGAAGGTCGCCGAACCCACCGTTGACGCTCTCGTTGAAGCCGTTTCTGCCAGGGCTTGCCGCGGTCGATGAACGCCGTCTCGACCTTCTCGGCCATGACCAACCTCAGGAGGCCCGGGAGACGAACTCGGGGCCGTTGTTGCACCGACGTGGCGAGGCGCTCCGCGGATGGTGACGAGGCGGGTGACGTCGACGACGCGCGCCCAGCGTGATCGTGTGGCCCTCCGTCACGTGTCGAAGACGAAGTCGATCGCCCACGTATGGTTGGCGTCTGCGGGCGGTCTTGCTTGGTCGCGGTCGGGAGGCCGCCACGGCCCGGCGGGGCCGCTTTCACGGCACCTGCGACCCGGCGCCCCGCCAGAGGCGATGCGTCGCGCCCGCTCGACGCTCATCTCGAGGCCCTGCTTCGCGAGCAGGAGGCGGACCATCCGTCAGCCGTAGGGAGGGTATCGCCGCGCGAGCTCTCGCATCCGGGCCACGCCGGCGCGTCGGCCACCTCGCGCTCCGACGCTAGCTCGCCCTTGAGCGGGCGACTCCGAGCATCGCGCGCGCCCGTCGTAGCGAGACCCGCCAGCGCTTGCGCGCGTGGGCGACCTGCTTCCGACGACCGGGCGCGCTCACAAATTCTTCGAGTTGATGTCCGAGTTGACGTCCTTCAGGATCGCGATGTCGAGAACTCTCGGTGAGCAGCTTCTTCAGCTTCGCGTTCCCGACCTCCAGCGCCTTCAAGCGCTTCGCGTCGTCCACGTCCATCCCACCGAACCTCCGCTGCCACTCGTACAGCTGCAGATCCCGTGCTTCTTCGCCGCGTCCGCCATCGGCGTGCCACTCGCCACCCCCATCGGGCCACCCGCTCGCCAGGGGCATGGGACCGGGTGAAGGAGTTCGACGACCGACCCGTGTGATCGCACGGCACGGGCTTCGCGTCGAGCCCCGTCAGCGAGCGGCTCGTGAGCGGCGCCGCCGTCCCGGGTGCTGAGACTTCACGACCGGCGCGGAGGGGTGTTCTCGATGGATGGCTTGAGCCGGGGCCTGTAGGACTCGCCGTCGACGAGGAGATCGAAGGCGTTGTTCTTGAAGCGGTCGACGGCGCTCTGTGCGAGGAGTGTGTCGTCGAACATCGCGAGCCACTCGGCGGTGTCGCGGTTGCTCGTGATGACGGTGGGGAGCCTGGCGTTGCGCTCGACGAAGAGCTGGTAGACGTCGCGATGCGAGGGACAAAATGGCGCCGTCCGGGTGCACCTTTCGGCGCCCCGGACGGTTCGTCACGATGAACAGCGCTCGCGCTTACTGCTTGGTGCAGCGGCCGCCGTACTTGCAGTTGCACTTGCTCTTGTCGCAGTTGGGGAGACTCTTCGTGCACGCGTCCTGCTGGTCGTGCGAGATCGGGTTTCCCGTGACCTTCTTCTTGTGCACGCCGCAGTTGGTGCACTTCTTGTCCCCCTTGTCGGAGATGGTCACGCTGCACTCCCACTCCTTGCATTTGTGGCTGCCCCCGAGCGGGTCCAAGCTCGCGACCTCGACGCCCCCAGCCACTTCGGGCGTGCCGGTGCTGGGCGCGTCTTCGAGGGTCGCTTCGCTGAGCGTACACATCATGGCGTCGTAGACCCCTACGGCCTCTTCGGTGCTTTGGGTCTCCTCGCCGCCCGGGTTGCAGGCGAGGAGAGAGAGAGCGGCGGCGGCGAACGACACGGCGCGAGCGATGCGGAAGTTCATGAGAGGTTCCTCGTAGGGGTGGATCGGGAGCGGAGGCTCAGCGGCAGCGCTTCGCCGGGTCGGGGTCGCCGGTGCAGATCTTTCCGGCGGGGCAGTATGGGGTCGGGTTCGGGCCGAGGTCGCAGAAGCCCTCGGCGTTGACCTTGCCTCTCGTGTTGAAGCACGGGTCCTCGCAGACGGCTCCGGGGGTGGAGGTCGCCGAGCAGAAGCTCGCGCCCAAGAACACGAACTTGCGGTTCGCGATCGCCATCGCGTCGCAGCCCCTCCCCAAGTCGTCGTGGCGGACGGGGCGGAACGGGTCTGCGTCGCGCGTGAACGAGATTCGGCCGTCGGCGGAGATGCCGCGAATCCAGCTGCCGACACGGATCGGATCGTGGGCCGCGCGCGCACCGCGGTCAATCAGGGCACAGACCGATTGAATGCTGCTCGGCCCGGTGGCGACCGACAGCGTGTCCGTCGTGGTGAGGCAGACGACGGTCGTGCTCTGGGTCGGCAAGAAGCGCGCGGCTCCGCTCACCACCCATCGGGTGCCATGGGGTGCGTACGCGAGGAGCACGTCGACGCCCGGGGCGACGTAGTGCGGCTCGCGGCGGCCGTTCGCCTTCCGCACGAGGCGGATCTTCGCCGAAGGGTCACCCTCGACGGGTCGCTCGACGATCGCGCTCGTGTCCTTTTCACGGAACCCTGCGTTCGCCCCCCCGCCGGCACCAGGCCCCACCGCGTCGTCTCGCGTGTCCGGGCCGTCGCTCCCCTCCGCGACATCGGCGCCGTTGCACCCCGTCACGAGGGCGAGGGCTGTGACGATGGAGGGAAGGAGAACCATCCGCGACGTCATGACGGCCACCTTTCGATCTCGAGCGTTCATCACTCACCTCCTGCGGCGTCGCACCCGGGACCAACGGTCCATGGGCCTGCGGAGAAGCTGCGGCAGTATTCGAACCAGCCGCTCCCGAGGCACGCGTTCCCGCTCGCGCTCGCCGAGACCTGCCAGCCTCCACCTGCCTCGTCGACAGGACCGTCGCAAGATTGCCCCTTGCGAATCCATCCGCCGACGCACGCCTGGCCTTGGACGGTGAGGTTCGCGCGGCCGAGCCAGCCGACGTCGACGTTGATCTCGCCGGTGACGGTCCCGGTGAGCTTGCCGTTGGCGGCGAGGATGTCGCGCTCGTTGCCGCTCGGGCAACAGCCGCAGTTTCCCTGGCCGTTCGCGTTGTCGTAGCTGGCGTGGCCGTCACCGTCGAGGCGGACGGTCACCGTGCAGCTGACTACGCCGTTGTCGCAGAAGGGGCGAGCTTGCGGGATGAGCTCACCGACGCCCCACGACGCCTGGAGGAAGGCGTGGGCATCCATGGAGAGGTTGCGCGTCGTGCACTGCGGCCCCTTGCAGAGCGGAACGCCGGTGGAGCAGTCGGGGGTGAGACATGTCGCGAGGGTGCCGTTCACCGTGGCTTCCGCGCCGCCGGAGAGGCGTCCGCAGAGCTCCGGCTGGAACGTGAACGAACCCATGACGTTGGCACTCGCCCCGCAAGTCGTGTGGCTCGCGTTGGCGCCCGTGGACGCGGAGAAAGCGAAGTTCAGGCCAGCCTTGCGGCCGTTCGGGCACTTGTACTCGCGCTTGAAGCTCCGGCTGACGGAGAAGCTCGGGGTGCTGACGTCGGGGAAGTTCGGCAGGCAGGCCCCGCCGTCGGGGCCGGGTGGCGGCTCGCCCGCGTCGGGCTCGTCGTGGCCACCGGCGTCTTGCGTCGCGCCGCCGTCGACGCGCGGGCCCCCGTCGGCTCGGCCTGCGTCGTTTCCGTCGCCCGCGTCGGCGCCTGGCAATCCCCCACCGCCGTCGCATACGTTGTGCATGTTGCCGTCGAGGTCCACTACGACGCAGATGGCGAGCTGCGCCGGGTCAGTGGCCGTGCCCGGCTCCTCGTCGGACCGCGCGGTGCACGCGAGCACGGCGATGGGCGCGAGGAGGAGGGGCGAGAAGTAGCGCAGCGGCACCATCGAACGTGCCGCTCGACGTGCCGTTCTCTTCCGAGTTGGCATCTACATGCTCCTGGTTGCGCGGACTGTCCGCCGACCCTGGGCTTTGCACGCCCGATGCCGACTCCGAGCCTGCTGCGATCGCAGCAGCCCGAGGCGTGCGGTCGCTCCACGACGGTACAAGTTGGTTCGGATCGCGCTACGCGATTGAGCCGAGGCGGAACAACTCGCCCCGTCGCGAGGCGTGCGTGCTCACGCGCCGCGCTTCGATGGGCGTGGCATACCCGTTGCGATTCTCTCCAGCCACCAACCCGAGGAGCGTCTCCTGCACGCGCGACGAGAAGTGACCCGCGGATGCGAGATAGCTACCGCTTCTTCCCCGCGGGGCGCTCGGCGAAGTCGAACGCCGAGACCTTGTAGGTCCCCTGCTCGAGGCGCACCGTGAGGGTGCGCGGCCCGCCGCGGGTGGCGAGGGTGAAGCGCACGCGGTCGGTGGAGACGATGTCCTTGTAGTCTGCACCGACCGGGTCGAGGCACGCCTCGTAGGGCGAGATCTTCGCCTGGCGGAGGTCGTCGGCGATGCGCCGCGCGACCGCGAGGCGGAAGGCCTGGAGCGGGTCGTTCTTGAGGACGGCGTCGAGCTGGGGGATCGCCTCGAGGAGCATGTTGTAGCTCTCGAGGCCCTTGGCCTCCACCAGGCCCACCGCGACACGGTGCTCGAGGAGCGTGACCGCGCCGTCGCCGCCGAGCTGGTTCAAGAACTCGAGGCACGAGCGCCTCGCCGCGCGCCGGCGGCCGTCCGGATCTCCGAGCAGCGCCGGCGCCTCGCGCGCCGCGCGCACCGCCTCGGCGACGTACATCGCGGGCACCGCGATGCCCACGTTCTCGCGGCCGATGCCCTTCTTGGTGTTCAGCCCGACGAGCTCCTTGGACTCCGACAGGAGCGGCCCCCCGCTCGACCCCGGGTCGATGGGCGCGGTGTGCTGCACGTGCTGCATCCCCGGCCCGAGCGACAGGCGCTCGTTCGACACGTAGCCGCGCGTGATCTGGTACGAGGGCATCGCCCCGAAGCCGGGGAAGCCGGCCGCGAACACGACGTCCTGGTCCTTGGGGGGTGAGGCCGCGAGCGCGACCCCGGCCGAGAGCTCCTTGCGCAGCGCGAGGATGGCGAGATCGCGCTCGGCGTCCACGTACACGACGTCGGCGGAGAGCGGCCCGCTCTTGTCGAAGTACACGATCGCGTTGGTCGACGACTTCACGACGTGCTCGTTCGTCACCACGAACGATCGCCGCTCGCCGCCGAGCTCGTGGACGAGCGCGACCCCGCTGCCGAAGCCTCCGTCGGACACCGCGCGGAAGAGGGCGGCGCGGCCCTCGTCCTCTTCGGCCTCGGCGAAGCTCATGAACTGATCGCGGAGCTTGCCCTGGAGGGGCACCCGGACGACGGCCGCGACGCGCCGCGGCTCGGTGGCTCCGCCCGTGACCCAGCGCTCGCTCGGCACCAGCGCGGGGCGGGGCAGCGCGTCTTCGCACTTGCCGCGGAGCGCGGCGAGGCTCTTGCCCATGTCGTCGAGCGCGGCCTTGTCGATCGGGTCGAGGTCCTGGAACTTGGCGATGGCGCCGCCGAGCCCGTCGACCTCGCGCGTCGCCTCGTCGCGCGCGCGGGCCAGCTCCGCGGGCTTGGCGGGGAGCTTCGCGAGCGCGTCGTGGACCTCCTTCACCTCGTCGGTGGAGTCGAGCCCACCCGCGCGCTCGTCGACGCTCGCGAGCGCGCGGCAGTCGACCTTCGCCTTCTGGCACGCGGCCCGCGCCGCGGAGATCGAGGCCTGCGCTCGCTGCCACCGCCGGCCGGCGTCGAGGAGGAAGCCGTCCATCGCCTTGCCGAAGGCGACGACGCTCGTCGACAGCTTGGTGAGGCTGGCCTTCGACGCGCTCACCCGCTGCGCGAGGTCGGGTTCGCTCGGCTCGAGCGCCCCGAGGCGCGTCGCGCCGGCGGTGAGCGCCGCGGCCATGCGGTCGTATTCGTAGGCGATCCGGACGGTGCCGCCCTCCTTCATCTTCGACCAGTGGTGCGCCCGCTCCGAGAGGAGCGCGAGCTCGCGGGCGACGTCGGGGCACCCGGCCGAGCGCGCGCCCTTCGCCGGCGCCTTCGCGCCGCCGCCCGCGGCCGCGCCGCCGCCGCACCCGGCGAGCGCCGCCGCGAGCACGATCGCGACGCCCGAGCGCGCGCGCGGGGTCACGGCGCACCTCGCGAGAAGAGGCGCACGAGCTCGAGGTTGCCGCGGACGCTGCGGGCGACGACGCCCTTGTCGTCGAGCGTGATCTCGGCGTGGTGCTTGCCCTCGTGCTTGACCAACTTCCCTCCCTCCTTGCGCAGGACGATCTCCGAGGCGACGGGGGCCTCGGTGTCGTCGATCGCGGTGTAGCGGAGCTCCTTCTTGTCGCTCCGCTGGAACGCGCGGATGGCGTCGAGCTGGCCGAGCCAGCTCGTGAGCGGGCCCTTCGTCGCCACCGGCCCGCTGATCGTCTTGCCCTCGTGCTCGCCGCTGTACGTGTACCCCGACGCGCCTCGCTCGACGCGGACGACGTCGAGCACGGCGCCGTTCACGAGGTGGACGTAGCGGAGCTCCGAGAGCTCGCCCTTCTTGTCGAGGCGGGTGATGGTAATCCCCTCGAGGAACGCGTAGCCGCGGTCCGTCTTCACGAGCCCCACGAACGACTCGCTCGACTCGCGCCCGCCCGCGGCCCCGGCGCGCACGCGTGTCTCGACGAAGCCCACCGGTCGGCTGGCCTCGCTCACCTTCGCGACGTCGACGAACGTGTCGCCCGGCGCCTCGCTCGGCGACGTGCGGCCCTCGACCGCCGACGTGAACACGCGCTCGAACGATCGCACGTAGCCGACCTCGTCGTGCACGCACGCGATCGAGCCGATGCCGCGCGGCGCCACCGCCATCTTGAGGAGCCCGACGGCGCGGCCCTCCTTCGTGGTCGCGGTGTACCGCGCGCGCGCGAAGATCACGGGCCCGCTCGCGTACGCCGCGACGTGGACCTCGGGCGCCTCGGCGGCCACGAGGCCGAGGAAGTGCGCGAAGAAGCGGCTCGCGTCGGCGCGGCCCGGCGACACGCTGCAGCGCACCGGCTCCGACGCTCCGATCGGCACGTCGACGGTGGCGATCGCGAGCCCCTCGTCGTTCGTCTGCGCCTCCACCTTCGGCGCGCCCGCGGCCAGCATCGTCCCCTCGTACCTCCCGTCGAGCGCGGACAGCCGCATCGCCTGGAGCGTCGAGGCGTCGGCCTCGCGGGCGATGGCGACCTCGCAGCGGGGGCTCTTCGGGGGCGCCTCGGCGGCTCGCGCGGCGGGCGCCGGCGTCGCGGGCGGAGCCTTGCCGCCGCAGCCGGCGAGCGCGCCGAGCCCGACGAGGCAGGCCGCGAGGGCCGGGAGCGCGGGGAGGGGAGGCTTCGGGTTCTCCATGTCGGTCGCCTCCTAGAGCCAGGGCCCGCCTGGATGTCGCACGACACCGCTCCCCCAGCCCCTCCTTTATATAGGTGGATCGCGTCGCCGTGGTCGCGGCGCGCGCGCGGGGCCGGCACCGCCCTCGCAACCCATCGAATCCAAAGCAGAAACCGGAGGGCGTGCGGAGAGGGCTACAATGGCCTCATGCTGCACCGGGCACGCCTCCCCGCGGTCGTCGTCGCGTCGGCGCTCGTGCACGCTATCCCCATCGTGCTACTCGCTCGGCCCGCGCACAGCCGCCCGCTCCCGTCGCCGCCCACGCTGGAGCAGGCGGTCGCCGCCGAGCTCGCCGAGGACGCCGCCGCTGACGCGCCCCCGAGCGCGCTCGCTCCCCGCGGCGGCGCGCCGGGGCCGGGGAGGCTCTCGGGGCAGCCGGGCCGTCACTCCGCGCCGTCCCCCGAGCCGCCGCGCCGCGCGGCGTCGCTGGGCCTCCTCGCGCGAGACCTCGCGCAGGCGGGGCCGGCGTTGACCTCCGACGCCGCCGGCGCGTGGGAGCTCACGACCGACGCGCGGCCGCGCTTCGCGGGCGGGACGACCCAGCGCGGCGGCAAGAGCACGACGGCGGTGACCGATCCGAACGCGCGGCTCGGCGGCGTCCCCGACGGCGACGGCGATGGCGACGGCGCAGGCGGTGGCGGCGGCGGCCAGCGCGGCCTGCGCCGGCTCGCGTCGCTCGGGGGCGACAAACAGTGGGAGTGCCCGCTCGCGTTCCAGGGCGAAAACGCGAGCCTCTCGGGCATGGTCATCGTCCACGCGCGCGCCGACGTCCTCAGCGACGGGTCCGCGGCCCGGGTGATCATCGTCGACGCGCCGACCAAGAGCTTCGCCGTGGCCGCCGAGGCGTGCGCCCTCCGCGAGCGCTTCCTCCCCGCGCTCGACGAGAACGACAAGCCGGTCCGCGGGTGGACCCGGCGCTTCCGCGTCGTGTTCACCAAGTTCTGACGCGCCTGCCCGTCAGTCTTCGAGGCAGTAGAGGTGAGCCGGGTTGGAGCACGCGACGGACGCGGAGCTCGCCCACGACGCCGGGCTCGTGGGGTCTCCCCAGACTCCGCTCTGGCCGTCGCTCGTCCATCCCCCGCAGTTCTCGATGGCGGCGACTCCAAGGTTGGTCGTCCCAGTCCACGCGTGCCCGCCGTCGGGGAGGCGTCCATCGGCGAAGCGGATGGGCCCGCTCGGGGACGAGCCGACGGCGGGGATGATCTTGGCGCCCGTCACGTCGTAGCGGGCGCCCTTGTCGCTCATGCGCGCCGCAGGTGTCGCCACGCCGCCGAAGCTGACGTAGGCGACCCAGCGGCCGCCACCGTCCGAGAGGCCGACGACCGCGGCCTCGCGGCCGCAGAGCCTGTCGGGCGCGGCGGCGTCTCCCGCGAGCCCGAACGCCGCGGCCTGGGTGGAGAGGTCGCCGGTGAAGACGGACGTGCTGAGGAAGATCCGCTTCTTGGCAGGGTCGGTGGCGTCGGCTGCGGAGTCGACGCCCGCGTCCGTCGGGCGGCTCCCGTCCGCGCCTCCCGCGCCATCCGGAGGGTCGACGTCGACGCCGCCGTCCGCCCCGGGGGCCGATTCGCTCTCGAACGTCCCGCACGCGGCCGCGACGCCGGCGGGGAGCGCGAACAGCCCTAGGAGGAGCCAACGCCTGCGCATGGTCCTCCGCAGGATAGCTCACGTACCCGGACGGGGCAGGGCGCGGATGTGGGTGGATGCGCTTGACACCGCGGTGAGCCTTGGTAAAAGGCCGCTCCCCACTCCCGTCGAGCTCCCTCGCCAGGAGTGGAAACCCAAGGAATTTCCTCGAACGCAGCCGATGCAGCCCCCGACATAAGGACCGGGTCGTCCACCTTCCGGAGCATAAAGCCCCGGGATCAAAAAGGAAAGTGACGCCTCGGAACCCTCTCTGGACGCACCCCGGGAAACCGCCCGGGCCTCTCCGCAAAACGGCGGGAGGAGGGACCAGAGGGGGTTTTCTGCATCCAGCCCCCAAGGAGAACGACTGTGGCCCGCGAATATCCCCTCGAGCGCACGCGCAACATCGGCATCATGGCCCACATCGACGCGGGCAAGACGACGACGACC
>JAEUKG010000368.1 GCA_016794325.1 Myxococcales bacterium
CGACGCCTCGGCGGATCGCGCGCTCCTCCAGGAGATCGGCCTCGGCGGCATGGAGAGCGCCGAGGGCTACCTCTTCCCCGCGACGTACGAGATCGCCAAAGACAGCGATCCGAAGGACGTGGTGCGGCGCCTCAAATCCGAGTTCGACCGCCGCTGGGGCGCCCTCGAGCGCGACCACGTGCTCGGGCTCGCCGAGCTCGAGCGGAGCCTCGGCTACCGGCGCCACGAGGTCGTCATCCTCGCCTCGATCGTCGAGAAGGAGGCCGCGGTCGACGACGAGCGGCCGATCATCGCGAGCGTGTTCTTGAACCGGATGCGCGACCCGACGTTCAAGCGCAAGGTGCTCCAGTCCGATCCGACGGCGGGCTACGGCTGCGTCGCGATGCGCGAGCGCATCCCCTCGTGCGCCGGCTACACCGGCAAGATCACCCACGACATCAACATGGACCCGCAGAACCCCTACGGGACCTACGTGCGCGAGCGCCTGCCGCCCGGGCCCATCGCCAACCCCGGGACGAAGTCGCTCGCGGCGGTGCTCGCGCCCGCCTCGACGCGCTACCTCTACTTCGTCGCGCGCGGCGAGGGCCGTCACGCCTTCAGCGAGACCTACGAGGCGCACACCACCGTCATCAAGAACCAGAAGGCGCCGCAGCCGTGAGCGGGGCGCGCCGCCGCCGACGCGGCAGAGCGCGCTCGACCCGCGGCCGCGCGCGGCGTTGCCCGTGAATTCGGGCCTCGACCGCGCGAAGAGGCGCTAGACATACCCGCACACACGCGGGCGCAGGGTGGGGGACGATGTAGCCGGAATCGTCCAACGAAGCTGCACAAACGGCGGGTGCAGTGTAAACTTGGGGCTCATGGCCGAGGTGATGCCCTCCGACGAGCTCGTCGAGGAGGTGTCGGACCATGGCGCGCTCGCGCCCGGTTCGCGCCTCGGTCGATACGAGCTGCTCGTGCCGATCGCCAAGGGCGGCATGGCGCGCGTCTGGGCGGCGCGGCTGCACGGCCAGCGCGGCTTCACGAAGCTGGTCGCCATCAAGACCATCCTCCCGCACCTCGCCAAAGAGGCCGAGTTCGAGAAGATGTTCCTCGACGAGGCGCGCATCGCGGCCGGCGTCCACCACCCGAACGTCTGCGAGATCTACGAGCTCGGGGAGGAGGGCGCGGTCCTCTACCTCGCGATGGAGTGGATCAGCGGCGACTCCTTCGCGCGCGTCCTTCGCGCCACCGGCAAGACGGAGCCCGTCGACGTGCGCCTCGCGTGCCGCGTGGTCGCCGACGCCGCGGCCGGCCTCCACGCCGCCCACGAGCTCTGCGACGATCACGGCCGCCCGCTCGGCGTCGTGCACCGCGACGTCTCGCCGCACAACATCCTCCTGTCGGCCGACGGCAACGTGAAGGTGGCCGACTTCGGCGTCGCCAAGGCGCTCGGGCAGCTCCACGAGCAGACGAGCGCGGGCCAGCTCAAGGGCAAGATCAACTACATGGCGCCGGAGCAGATCACCGGCGCCGCGACCGATCGGCGGAGCGACGTCTTCGCCCTCGGCTGCGTCCTGTACGAGGCCACGACCGGCGTGAAGCCGTTCAAGGGCGACGGCGAGCACCAGGTGATGCACAACGTCCTGTCGGGCAACTACCCGAGGCCGTCGACGTTGATGCCGGGGTTCCCGCCCGAGCTCGAGGCCATCCTCGCCAAGGCGCTCTCCCTCCAGCCGCAGGACCGTTTCCCGACCGCCGAGCGCATGCGTCACGCGCTCGAGGAGTACCTCGCGCGGAGCGGGGCCATCGTCACCCAGTCGAACGTCGCGCAGATCGTCCGCATGCGGCTCGGCCACGTGGTGGACCGTCGCAAAGAGCGCATCCGCCTCGCGTCGGTCAACACGGAGCGCGAGACGCGCGACCGCGGCTGGGTCGACGCCCCCGGCGGCGTCACGCCTTCGGGCAGGCCCGGCGCGGGCAGCCGGAGCGGCGTCAAGCAGGCGGGGACGGTTCAAGCGAGCGATACGCCGCCGCCGCCGGGGATGTCCGGCTCGCCGCCGCGGCCGCCGCCGCCGATGCTCTCCACGTTGCCGATGGGCGTCGTGTCGCCGCTGCTCGGCAACCCGAGCTTGCAGGCGGCGGCCCAGAGCATGCGCTCGCCGACCGCGCCCCCCGGCGTCCTCGGCGCCGACGCGTCACGCTCGGGTGTCGGGCCGCCGGTCGCGATGGGGTGGCCGGTTGCAGGGGGAGCGCCGACCGGAGCGGGCGAAGCCGCTCCCGCGAGCCAGGGGATGTCAGGTCCGACGTACTACGTCCTCGCGACCCTCATCGGGCTCGTCATCGCCGGCGCGCTCGGAGGCGGCGGCTTCTTCGCCTGGCGCTACCAGCGCGCGAAGGCGGCGGCCGCGGAGATCGAGGCGATGCCGATCCCCGCGCCCGTGAACGTCACCGCCGCCGCGCCGACGAACGCGGGCCCCCGCCCGGCGCAGTCGGGGGTGGCGGCCGGCGTCACGCCGCCGGCGTCGGCCTCGGCCGACGTCGTCGAGCTCGCCGAGATCACGCTCAAGACCACGCCCGAGGCTGCGATCCTGGTGATCGACGGCAAGGAGCAGCCGGCGGGCCTGAAGAGCTTCTTCCGTCCCGAGAAGGGTCAGACGGTGACGGTGATCGTCCGCGCCGCTGGCTTCGAGGACGAGACTCTGAAGGTGACCTCGGACGCGCCTCCGCCCACGGAGATCGCGCTGAAGCCGAAGAAGAAGGTCGGCGGCGGGCCCGCGCAAGGCGGAGCGGCGCTGCCCGACAACCCGTATTGATCGCGGTCGAAAACGCGCCGCATTCGACGTCGACGCCGGCGCTCTTGGCCGGCTCGAGTGAGCTTCGGTATCATCCCTACGTGCGCCACCGCCTCGCCACGCTGCTCTTCGCGCTCTCGACTTCGCTCGTCGCCGTCCCCGCCGTCGCGCAGGACGACCCCGCGGCCGAAGCCCGTCAGCAGTACACCCAGGGGAAGGAGGCCTTCGCCGCGAAGCGGTTCGTCGAGGCCGCGCTCCACTTCGAGGCGGCGGCGGCGCAGCGGCCGCACGCGGTCACGCTCTTCACCGCCGGCCTCGCGTGGGACCAGGGCGGCCGCCCCGAGCGCGCCGCCGACGCGTTCTCGCGCTCCCTCGACGTCCCCGGCCTCGACGCCAAACAGACGCAGACCGCGAAGGAGCGCGTCGCCCAGCTCGAGAAGACGATGGGCACCCTCGTGATCACGGGCTTCGAGGGGACGCGCGTGCAGCTCGATCAGCTCACCGAGGTCTCGACGCCGGCGCGCCTGCACGCGTCGCCGGGCGTGCACGTGCTCAGCGTGCGCCTGGTGGGCAAGGGCATCGAGCGGCGTGACGTGACCCTCGAGCTCGGGCAGACGCAGAAGATCGCCCTCGAGAACGAGACCCCGAAGGAGACCCCGAAAGAGACCCCGAAGGAGACCCCGAAGGAGACCCCGAAGGAGACCCCGCAGGCGCCGCGCGTCGAGGTGAAGCACTCGATGTCGATCATGAAGGCGGCCGGCTTCGCGCTCGCCGGCGTCGGCGTCGCCGGGCTCGGAGCGGGAACGATCCTCGGCATCCAGGCGCTCGGCGGTCGCGACGCCTACAACGCGGCTCCGACCCGCGAGGGGTACGACCACGCGCGCGCGCTCGCCACGTGGTCGACGCTGTCGTTCATCGTCGGCGGGGTGTTCGTCGCCGGCGGCGTCGTGCTCGTCGTGCTCCCGGAGAAGGACGAGGCCAAACCCGAAAAGGGCGACCCCGCCGGCGGGGACCGGCGCGACGCGCGGCTCTTCCTCGCGCCGAGCGGCACCGGCGCCGTCCTCGGGGGTGCGTTTTGATCCGCCGCGCGCTCGCGCTGGCGATCGGGCTCGGCGCCGTGGTCGCGTTCCCGGTCGCGTGCTCGCTCGGCCTCGACGAGTCGCTGATCGGGCGCGAGGCCGACGCCTCGACGGAGGCCGGCGGCCCCGACGCCAGCGTCGACTCCGGCACCGACGGCGGCACGCTGTTCGAGATCCCCGACGGCGGCAAGTGCCGCGAGGACAAGGAGTGCAAGGCGAACAACCCTTGCCTCCAAGGGCGATGCGAGCTCGGGCGCCAGGTGTGCGTGTACGACGTGTGCAAGCAGCCGGTGTGCCTTTCGGGCACCTGCAACGTGCAGGCGAAGGCGTGCTCGACGCCGCCGATTCAGTACAAGTTCCGAGCGTTTGCGTTCCAGGTGACGCAAGGCGGCGTCGGCTGCGGCGGCTCCCCGACGCGCTGCTTCGCCGCCGTGCACCCCTTCGTCTTCGTCGGCACGACCAACGGCGTCGTCGCGTTCTCGGCGACCGATCCGTCGAACCCGAGCCCGACCCCGGTGCCGATCACCGGGCTGCCGTTCTTCCCGACGGCGATGGTGGCGAGCGGGACCCGCGTGTACTTCTTGGGCAGCGTCCTCGGGAGCGCCCCGAACCTGCGGCTGCAGCTCGCGTGGGTCGACGTCCCCGTCGACCCCTTCGCCGCGACCATCCCCGCGCGGAGCGTCCTCGCGAACTACACCAAGGGTTCGGCCGACGTGCTCGTCGCTGGCGCCGAGGGCCAGGCGCTCCTCGTCAACACGTCGATCCCGTCGTTCCCGTCGGCGATCTTGTCGGCGCCCCTCGTCGAGCCGGTGAAGGTGGATCCGCTGACGCTCGCGGGCTTCTCGATCTCGCAGGCGCCGGTCGCGGCGAGCGGCAACCGGATCGTGATGCACCAGTTCGTCAACAACACCGCCACCTTCAGCCTCGAGACCGGCGTCGGCACGCCGACGTCGACGAACGGCGGCGACCAGCCGCTCACCTCGTTCGGGCCGCTCGCCATGAACCAGCAGGCGTTCGGCCAGGGGCCGGACGGCTCGCTCTTGTGGGCGGTCGCGGCCGCGGTCCCGACCGACGCTGGGCCCCCGACGTTCATCAAGTCCGCCAAGCTCGTCTGGCTCCTCGCCGACCAAGCCGCCACCAAGTTCGAGACGACCACCGCCGTCGACGTCGAGACCTACCCCGCGGCGACGTCCCTCGGCCAGCAGGTCACCGGCCCCGTCGCGTGGGTGAACAAGGACTCGGCGCTCGTCGCGGTCGCCGCCTCGCAGAACCTCGCTCAGACGACGGTGCGCCTGGTCGCGAAGTCGGGCGTCGTCGCCGACAAGAACTTCGGCGTCGCGGTGTCGGTCGATCGCGTGGGAGTGGCGTCGTCCGCGGGCTACGGCTACGTGCTCACCGCCGACTCCGCCACCCAGGCGACGATCAACGTCGTGGCGCCCGACTGCGCGCCCTGAGGCAGCGCAGCCGACGCCTCGCCGCCCCCGACGTCACGCCCAGCGCACGCGCGAGCGGTCGGTTCCGTGGAGGTCGTGCGACGGCACGACGCGGGCGGAGACGGCGTGCGTGCCGCACTCCCCGGTGGCGATCGCGCCCTCGAAGCGGAAGCCGCCCTCGGCGTGCTCGACGAGCCGCATCCGCGTCACGACGCCCCGCGGCAGCTCGTGCGCGCCCGCGGTCGGGCCGTGGTAGAGCTCGACGGCGACGTCGTCGGGGTGGAGCTGGCCGAGGTCGACCACCGCCGACACGCGCACCTCGTCGCCGACCGCCACCTCGCCCGGCGACAAGAGGTCGACGGTGCGGACCCGCACGTCGTGCCACGCCGTCGCGACCCGCTCCCGCCACGCGGCGAGCGAGCGCGCCCCCGCGAGGTCGCCGCTCTCGAGCGCGGCCGCGCGGTCGGCGGCGGGCACGTAGAAGCGGTCGGCGTACTCCTTCACCATCCGGTGGGTGGTGAACTCCGGCAGGAGGTGGGTGATCGCGCTCTTCATGCGGCCGACCCACCGAGTCGGGATACCCGAGGAGCCGCTCTCGCGGCCCCCCTCGTAGAAGAGGGGCACGACCTCGCGCTCGAGGACGTCGTAGAGCGCCTCGGCCTCGAGGCCGTCGGTCGCGCCGTCGGGGTCGCTGTCGTCGCCGCGCCCGATGGCCCAGCCGACGCGAGAGCCGTGCGCGGCCCACGCCTCCGCCCACCAACCGTCGAGCACGCTCACGTTGAGGACGCCGTTGGCGGCGGCCTTCATGCCGCTCGTCCCGCTCGCCTCGTGGGGCCGGCGCGGGGTGTTGAGCCAGACGTCGACGCCGGAGACGAGGGCGCGCGCCAGCGACATGTCGTAGTTCTCGAGGAAGACGATGCGGCCGGCGAGGCTCTCGTCGCGGCTCGCGGCGACGATCGCGCGGATGAGCTCCTTGCCCTCTTTGTCCTGGGGGTGGGCCTTGCCCGCGAAGACGAGCTGCACCGGGCGTCCGTTCCCCGACAGGAGCCGCGCGAGCCGCGCCGGATCGGAGAAGAGCAACGTCGCGCGCTTGTAGGTCGCGAAGCGCCGCGCGAAGCCGATGGTGAGCGCGTGCGGATCGAGCGCGGTGCTCGCGGCCTCGATCTCGGCGTCGGCGGCGCCGCGCCGGACGGCGGACGCCCGCAGCCACTCGCGCGCCCGGACCACGAGGCGGTGCCGCGCCCGCTCGTGGGCGCTGAAGAGCGCCGCGTCGGGGATCTCGGCGACCCGCCGGAAGAGCGCGGCGTCGTCCGACTCCTCGGCCCAGCGCGGCCCGAGGTACCGAGCGTAGAGCCCGGCGAGCTCGTCCGAGACCCAGGTCGCGGGGTGGATGCCGTTGGTGACGTGCTCGATCGGGACCTCGTGCGGAGGCAGCTCCGGGAACAGCGCCGAGTACATCCCCCGCGAGACCTCGCCGTGGAGCGCGCTCACGCCGTTCTTGCGGTCGCTCGTGCGGATGGCGAGCACGGGCATCGAGAACGCGGCCGCATCCTCCGGGGGCTGGCCGAGCTCCGCGAGCGCGTCCTCGGCGAGGCCGATCGCGGCGCGGTGGGGCTCGAGGTACCGAAGCACGACCTCCCGGGCGAACACGTCGTTGCCCGCGGGCACGGGGGTGTGGGTGGTGAAGACGTTCCCGGCGCGGGTGATCTCCGCGGCCACGGCGAAGGTCGCCCCGCGCTCCTGCATCGCGCGCCGGACGCGCTCGAGCGCGAGGAACGCCGAGTGCCCCTCGTTCATGTGGCACACCGTCGGCGCGTGCCCCAGCGCCGCGAGCGCGTGCACGCCGCCGACGCCGAGCATGATCTCCTGGCGCACGCGGAACTCGCGGTCTCCGCCGTAGAGGGAGCCGGTGATGCTCCGGGCCTCGGGGGAGTTCTGGGGGAGGTTCGCGTCGAGCAGGTACAACGGCACGCGGCCCACCTGCACCCTCCAGAGCTGGGCGTGGACCACCCCTTCGGGATAGTCGACGTGGATGACGACGCGCTTGCCGTCGGCGTCGTTCACCGGCAGCACGGGGAGGCGTCGCCAGTCGTTCTTCGGGTAGCGCTCTCCCTGCCAGCCGTCGGGGAGGAGCTCCTGGCGGAAGTATCCCTCCGCGTACGCGAGCCCGACGCCGACGAGCGGCAGCCCGAGGTCGCTCGCGGCCTTGAGGTGATCGCCGGCGAGGACGCCGAGGCCGCCCGAGTAGATCGGCAGGCACTCGTGGATGCCGTACTCCATCGAGAAGTAGGCGATGGTGAGGTCCTGTCGGCCGGGGAACGTGCGCGAGAACCACCCCTTCGCGCCGAGGTAGCGGGCGAGGGCGGTCTGCGCGTGCTCGAGGTGGCTCGTGAACGCCTCGTCCTTGGCGAGCCGATCGAGGCGCTCCTGCGACACGCGCGCGAGGAGCTCCACGGGGTTCTCGTGGGTCGACTCCCACAGCCCGGGGTCGATCCGCGCGAAAAGCTCGCGCGGCTCCTTGTTCCACGCGAAGTGGAGGTTGTACGCGAGCTCGCGCAGCGGCTCGAGGGCGACGGGGAGGCGAGGGGCGACGGCGAAGTGGTGCAGCGTGGGCATCGAGGGTCGTCGTAGCACGTCATTAGTAACTCACAAGTGAGATACTAAAAACCTCTTCTCAAATCATGCGGTTGGAGTGATAAGAGTGGTCTCCAGCATGGCCCGTCGCGCCACGTTCCGCCCCCCTCGGCTCCTCCAGAACCGGCACCTGCAGACGCTCTGCGCGGCGGTGCCGGCGTACACGCCGCCGCGTCGTCTCGCCGGCTGGCCCACGCAGCGCATGCGCTTCCCGATCGACGGCGGCGCGCTCACCGCGGTCGCGCACCTGCGCGAGCGGCCCGAGCGGACGGTGCTGCTCGTCCACGGCATCGGCGGCGCGGCGGACTCGAAATACGTCGTGCGCGCGGCGGCCGCGTTCTGGGAGCGCGGCTACGACGTCGTCCGGCTCAACCTCCGGGGAGCGGGCGACAGCATGACCGAGATGCCGTCGATCTACCACGCCGGGCTCACGCACGATCTCGACGTCGTGGTGCGCACGCTCGCCACCCGCCCCGGCAAGCTGTACGTCGTCGGCTTCTCGGGCGGCGGCAGCCTCGCGCTCAAGCTCGCGGGCGAGTGGGCCGACGCGCCCCCCGAGCACGTGGCGGCGGTCGCGGCGCTCTCGGCCCCGCTCGACCTCACCGTCGTCGGGCCCTGGCTCGACGGCTGGGGCCGGCGGCCGTACCGCTTCCACGTCATGCGGGGCCTCGTGCGCATGGCGAGGGCGTTCGACCGCCACTGGCCCGATCACGCCCACTTCGACCTCGAGTCGCTGTCGCGCTTCGGGTCGGTGCGGCACTTCGACTCCACCGTCGTCGCGCCCATGCACGGGTTCGACAGCGTGGACCGCTACTGGGGCGAGGCGAGCGCGGGCCCGTTCCTCGCGAAGGTGCGGGTGCCCGCGATCTTCGTGCACGCCGACGACGACCCCATGGTCCCCGGCTGGACGGTGCGGCCCTGGCTCGCGAAGGCGCCGGCCTGCGTCGACGTCGCCATCAGCGAGCGCGGAGGTCACCTCGGCTGGGTGTCGGGCGCCTCCGAGCGCGACTGGGTGCGCTCGTGGCCCATCGAGCGCGTGCTCGAGGCCTTCGATCGCGCCTGACGACGCTCAGGCCGCGGCCGCGCCCGCCGCCGGCGCCTCGGCCGCCGGCCACGCCGCGATCGGCTGCACGCGCGACTTCAGCATGCGGATGACGTCCTCGTCGCTCCGCTCCTTGCCGTCGAGGCGCACGAACTTCTTCGCGAGGACGTTCCAGCGACCGGTCCACAAGAGGAGCGAGACCATGAAGAAGTCGATGCCCTCGAAGACGACCGCGCCCTCGCGCACGTAGGTGTCGACGTTGTCGATCAGGTCCTTCGGGAGCTCGGTCCAGTGTCGGTTCATCTTGAGGTGATGGCCGATGTGGTAGCCGTCGTTGAAGGCGCGCTTGTTGTACCCGGTGTTGATGCAGGTGATCGAGTTCGAGAGGCCGTCGTTCTTGCGCGCGGTGTTCACGAACGCGTGCTGGCCCCAGTTGCCGGCCATCATCATGAAGCGCACGATGACGTAGGGGGCGACGAAGGCGATGACGCCGAAGCGCCAGTCGACCCAGAGGGCGACCGCGGCCACCGCGTCGTAGGCCCACTCGCTGAGGAGCGCGCGCCGCATCATCGCGTTCCGGCGCTTCTTCGCGAGGTAGCGCGGGAGCTCGATCATCACGAGGAAGAAGAAGCGGAGGAAGTAGACGAGGAAGTGGAGGAAGCTGTCGCGCCGGTAGCGCATGGTCGAGGACAGGTCCTCGTCCATGTTGTCCTCGTAGTGGTGCATGCCGATGTGGTGCTCTGCGTACCCGGTGGGGACCGCGAAGTAGAGCGACATCACGTACGGCACGGCCTTGCCGAGCACGCGCGGGCGGCGGATGAACGGCCGGTGCATCGTGTTGTGGAGCATGAGGATGACCGGCGGCACCAGCCATCCCCAGAGAGATAGGTAGATCGCGCCGAGCGCCCACCACGGCAGGACCTGGAACCGGAGCGCGACGAAGAGGGCGCCCATCGCGAGCGTCATCACCACGATCATCTTGAGGATCAAGCGGACGAACACCTCGTCGCGAGCCTCGTAGAGCGACCGCTTGCACCACCGCGAGAGGGCGCCGTCGCCGTAGGTGGGGGCGGTGGTGGGGTCGGTGATCGCGAACGGGAGCGAGCGCGTCTCCATGGGTCGGCCGTTTAGCTCAGCTCCTGGGTGCGTGCCAGTCCGGCGTGCAATTTGTCCAATCAGTACGGTATTTTCCCGTGGCTAGGGGGTCTGGCCGCCGTGACATCGCCCCCGCTCCGTGGTTGTCTGCCGGCCATGGCCGGGTTCTTGGGAAAGCTCCCCCGGGGGGTGATGACGTTGGTGCGCGAGGCGGGCCGTCACGTCCTGCGTCGCCCGGTGATGGGCATCGCCATGGCCGCGCACACCGCCGACGGCCGGTGGCTCCTCATCCGCCGGGCCGACACCGGCACCTGGGCCCTGCCCGGGGGGACGGTCGAGTGGGGCGAGACCTTGCGCACGTCGCTCGCCCGCGAGCTCGAGGAGGAGGGCGGGGTCGTCGCGCCGCGGTTCGAGCGCGTCACCGGCGTCTACTCCGAGCCCGACCGAGACCCCCGCTTCCACGCGGTGACGGTGTGCGTGCGCTGCGCCATCGAGCCCCCGGTGAAGCCGCCGGTGAACCCCGCCGAGATCCTCGAGGCCCGGCTCTTCGCCGAGGCCGACCTCCCCGCCGAGCTCGCCCTCGGCATGCGCGACATGCTCGACGCCGCCATCGCGGGGGGAGACTGCGTCTTCGAGTGACGGCGCCAGGGCGCGTGGTACCGTGAGCCCGTGAGCGAGAGAGACCCGTTCGGCCTCGTCGGAAAGACGATCGACGGGAAGTACCTCACCGAGCGGGTGGTGGGCGAGGGCGGCTTCGGCGTCGTCTACGCCGCTCAGCACCTCGTCCTCAAGCAGCGGGTGGCGGTGAAGGTGCTCAAGCCCCAGGGCGGCACCGTCGCCGAGCAGAACGCGCTCACCGACGCGTTCCTCCGCGAGGCGCGCGTCCTCTTCACGCTGTCGCACAAGGCCATCGTCCGGTTCTACGAGGTGGGGACGGTGACGGTGGGGCTGAACAGCGTGCCCTACGTCGTCCTCGAGCTCCTCGACGGCCACACCCTCGAGGACGAGATCGTGCGCCGGACGAAGGCCCGGGGCCCGCACTTCACGAGGGAGGAGATCGGTCAGATCTTCTTGCCGGTCCTCGAGGCGCTCGCGCTCGCCCACGACGCGGGCGTCGTGCACCGCGACCTCAAGCCGGCCAACATCATGCTCGTGCGGGGCTCGACCCCCGGCTTCGCCCCGAAGATCCTCGACTTCGGCACCGCGCGGGCGGGGCCGCTCCACGCGTCGACGACGCAGGTCGCGTTCACCCCGCGCTACGCCGCGCCCGAGCAGTGGGACGCGACGTATGGCGCCACCGGCGCGTGGACCGACGTGTTCGCGCTCGGGGCGACCCTCTACGAGGCGATGACGCTGGGGGTCGCGCTCCCCGGCGACGGGATCGGCCAGATCATGCGGTCGTCGCTCACGTTCCGCGAGCGGGTGGACGTCGCCCGCGCGCGGCCGGATCTGCCGGCGCCGTTCGGTCCGCTGCTCGCCCGCTCGGTCGCCGCGTCGCCGACGGAGCGCTTCGCGAGCGCGACCGTGATGCGCTCCGCCCTCGTGGACGCGCTCCACGCCACCGCCGCGCCCGCGGCGGCGCCGCCCCCGCCGCCGGTGTACGCCCCGCCGCCGGGCACCACCGGGCCTCGGCCGCCGCCGCCGTACACGACCCAGGGCGCCGCCGCCGCGCGCGTGAGCCTCACCGGCACGGGGCACCACCCGGCGGGCCGCCGGCGCCTCCTGCCCGACGCCTGGGCCCCGTACACCATCGGCATCGCGACCCTGCTCATCGGCCTCTTCGTCGCAGTGAGCTACCAGTCGTGCGTCGGCTCGTGCAACGGCTGCATCGACGGTCTGTCGTCGGTCGAGCCGCCGACGACGCCGCAACACCCCAATCCCGTCGGGAGCGCGGCCAAGGTGAGCGCGACGCAGGTGTCGAACCCCGCGCTCGGCGCGCGCATCAAGGTCGACGAGCTCAAGCCCTGCTTCGCCGGCAAGCCCGCGACCACGGTGCGGGTGACCCTCAAGCGCACCGACGGCGATCTGAGCGCCGAGTGCGCACCGAGTGGGACAATGTGCTCTTGCGCCGCGCAGATCGCGGAGCAGTGGGCGATGCCGGAGCTGAAAGACGGACAAACGCTTTCATTCTCCGTCGTTGCCACACCGTGACCCCTGTAAGCTCGGCGGGGGTGGCGCGTTCGTCGGGGGGCGGGGCCGCGGCGGTCGGCCTCTCTTCGAGGGGTCGTAGATCGGCGGAATGACTCGTACGTAGGGAAGGGATCATGGAACGGATCGGTGAGTATCTCGTTCGTCGTCTCGTGGGCGAAGGCGGCATGGGCAAGGTCTACGAGGCCGAGGAGCGCCTCTCCAAGCGCCGCGTCGCCCTCAAGGTGCTCAAGCCCGAGCTCACGCGGAGCGAAGAGGGGCGGCGCTTGTTCTTGAACGAGATGCAGATCCTCGCGCACCTCGAGCACCCCGCGCTCGTGCGCAGCCTCGCGTCCTTCGAGGACGACGGGCGGCTCGTGATGGTGCTCGAGTACCTCCAGGGGCGCACGCTCCGCGAGGAGCTCACCCGCCGGGGCGCGATGCCGTGGACGGTCGCGGTCGAGCACGTCGTCAAGATCGCCGAGGCGCTCGCGGTGACGCACGAGCAGGAGCCGCCCATCGTCCACCGCGATCTCAAGCCCGAAAACGTGATGCTCCTCGTCGGCGAAGGGGCGGCCGACGACGCGCCGCCGACGGGGCTCAAGGTGATGGACTTCGGCGTCGCCAAGGTGCTCGAGGGCGCGCACGCCACCAACACCCAGAGCGTGGGCACGCTCCAGTACATGAGCCCGGAGCAGGTCGACGCGCGGCCCATCGACGCCCGGAGCGATCTCTACGCGCTCGGGCTCCTCTTCTACGAGATGCTCGCCGGCGATCCGCCGTTCACCAGCGCCTCGCCCCGCGAGCTCCTCAACATGCAGTGCACCGCCACCCCGCCGCCGCTCGCCCCCGAGGTCCGGCGCGGGCTCCCGCGCGGGGTCGAGGATCTCCTCTTCTCGATGCTCGAGAAGGAGCCGAAGCACCGCCCCCGCGACGCGCGCGAGGTCCTCGAGCGCCTCGCGCCGTTCCGCGCCGCCGAGGAGTCGGCCGCGCCGGCGCGCACCACCGCGCACCCGTCGCGCCGCAACGACGCCGCGACGCGCGGGCCCGAGGCCGCGAGCCGCGGGCCCGAGGCCGCGAGCGCCTCGCGCCCCAGCGACGCGCGCGAGCCGTCGCGGTCGCCCGCCGCGCCGCGCGACGAGGCGCCGAAGGAGCGGCCCCGCACCGACACCATCCAGCTCGTCGAGCAGGGCGAGC
>JAEUKG010000371.1 GCA_016794325.1 Myxococcales bacterium
GCGAGGGCGGCGTCGAGGGCGAGCCGGACGCTGCCGGGGGCTTCGCCCGTCATCGCGACGTCGAGGGCGTCGGCGATGGGCTTGGGGAGCGGCTCGCTGCCCGCGATCTGCCGGGCGGCGTCGAGCATCGGCCACAGCGGCGGCGCCCCCGGCGACGGCTGGGCGCGCGCCCACGCGACGGGGATGCGCGCCGCGCGGAGGGCCTCCTCGACGAGGCGCGTCTTGCCCGAGCCCGGCGCGCCGGTGACGAGCGTGATGCCGCCGCCGGCGCGCCGCGCGTCGAGCCGCGCGGTGAGCTCGGCGAGCTCGGCGGCGCGGCCGACGAGCTCGGTCTCACGCGCGACGGGCAGCGGATCGACGGGGGTGTTGCGCGGCCCGTCGATCTCGTCGACCTTCGCCACGAAGCGGTAGCCGCGGCCGCGAACGGTCGCGATGAAGCGAGGCTTCTCGTCGTCGTCGCCCAACGCTTGGCGGAGGGCGCGGACGGCCTGCGGGAGCGAGTCTTCGGTGACGACCGCGCCTTGCCACACCCGCTGCAAGAGCTCCGCCTTCGGCACGACCACGTCGCGCTTGCGGACGAGGTAGGCCAAGAGGTCGAACGGGCGGGGGCCGAGGGGCACGACCGCGCCCGCTCGTCTGAGCTCGAAGAGCTCGTCGTCGAGCTCGAATTCGCCGAACGTCACCCGCATCGCGGGGCGATTGTCGCTCAAAATGGGGGAAAGTGAGCATGAATCGCCTCGTCGGCACCGAGGCGGTCGGAGCGCCTGGCCCCGGCCCGCGTCGCCATCCACCCCCGAGCACCCCGCCGCTGTCGCCGCCGCCGCCGATGCTGACGCCGCCGCCGACGTTGACCGCGTTGACGTTGACGTTGACGTGCGTTGACGTTGACGTCGACGTGCGACGTGCGACGGCGACGCGGGCCCCCCCCAAGCCAAGCCAAGCCAACGCCACGCCCCATGCCCGTCGCGCGGGCCTCGCGCTCAGAAATCGGGCCGCCGGATCACCGTCGGAGTCGACGCGCTGGCCACCGGCGCGGGCGTCGCGGTGGGAGGAGGCGAGGGGGGCGCGCTCGCCGACGGCGACGAGCTCGGGCCCACCGCGCGCGCGACGGGCGCGCTCGGTCGCGCGACGGTCGCGGTGGGCCGCGAAGGAGCCTCCACCGCGCTCGCGGTGGGCGCTGGGGGCGTGGTCGTCACGGTGGCGGTGGCGGCCTGCGTCGGCGCGGTGGCGGTGGACGCCGTGGTGGCCGAGGTCGAGGCCGAGGGGGCTGGGGACGCTTCGCGCTCGGGGCGCACCGACTGCGACGCGCGCAGGCCCACGGCGCCGATCGCGACGCCGACGACGAGCACGCCGGCCGCGGTCCAGAGCGGCGATCGCGAGCGCGGCTCCGGCTTGGAGGGCGGCGCCGCGATCGCGGCGTCGGTGGTGGCGCCGACGGCGGCCGGACGCGGCGGGCGCTGATCGGCGTCGCGCGCGGCGCGCCGCAGCTCCTCGGCGCGCTCGGCGCGCAGCGGCGCGAGGCGGGGACCGACGAAGGCGGCGATCGCGTCGTCCTCGCACCCGACGCTCGCCGCGAACGCCTCGAGATCGCGCGCCATGTCGACCATCGCGGGGTAGCGCTCGTTCGGGTCCTTCGCGAGCGCGCGCGCGAGGATCTTCGCGAGCTCCTCGGGGACGTCGGCGGGCGGGGCCGGATCCGGCGAGGCGATCTCGAGGAGCGTGGCGAGATCGGTCTCGCGCTTAAACGGGTGGATCCCGGTCGCGAGCTCGTAGAGGACGACGCCGAGCGCGAAGACGTCGGCGCGCGCGTCGATGTCGCGCTTCTGCACCTGCTCGGGCGCGAGGTAGGCGACCTTGCCCTTGATCACCCCGGACTCGGTGAGCTCCTGCGCGCGCTGGGTGAGCTTGGCGACGCCGAAGTCGACGATCTTCACGGCGCCCTCGGCGCTCACCAGGATGTTCTGGGGCGAGACGTCGCGGTGGACGACCCCGTAGGGCTTGCCGGCCTCGTCGCGCAAGCGGTGCGCGGCGTCGAGCCCGCGCGCGGCGCCGGCGACGATGCGCGCGGCGACGCCGTGAGGGACGGCGTCGCCCGCCTCGCGGCACGCGCGGGCGAGGGTGGAGAGGGCCTCGCCGTCGATCCACTCCATGACGAGGTACATCACGCCCTGGTCTTCGCCGAGGTCGAAGATCTCGCAGACGTTGGGGTGCTTGATCTTCGAGGCGATGTCGGCCTCGGCGAGGAACATGCGCTGGGCGCGCGGGCTCGTGGTGAGCGCGGGCAGGACGGTCTTCAGCGCGACGATCTTCGAGAAACCGCGCATGCCGCGCAGGCGCGCGGCCCAGACGACCGCCATCCCGCCGCGACCCAGCGGCAAGAGGAGCTCGTAGCGTCCGAGCGTCCGCGGGTCGTCGACGGCCGAGAGCGTCGCGATCAGGGCGTCGGTGTCCGACTCCTCGGCGTTCATCGGGAAAGACTGCCTCTCCGATCAAGGTCGCACACGCGCCGCGCCCCCGCAAGCCGAGGGGTGATACCCTGCGGGTGCATGCGCCCCGCGCTCTTCGCGCTCTGCCTGGGCCTGACGCACGTCGCGGCGATGACGCTGGCGGCGCGCCCCGCGCTCGCCGACGAGCCCAGCGATGACGCCCTCGCCCGCGCGCGCAAGCTCTTCGAAGACGCCACTCGGGCCCAGGAGGCGGGCGACTGCAAGGCGGCGCTCGAGCTCTACGGGCAGGTGCTCGACGTGGTCGTCTCACCGACCACCCTGCTCAACGTCGGGGCGTGCCGCGACCACCTCGGTGAGGTGCGCGCCGCGGTGGCGGCGTACGAGCGCGCGGCGACGGTGGCGGACGAGCGGGGCCAGCGCGAGCAAGGCGACGAGGCGCGCGCGCGCGCCGGGCGGCTGCGGCCGCAGATCCCGAAGGTGATCGTGCGCGTGGCGGCGACCACGAAGGGCGCGGAGGTGAAGCTCGACGGCGCGGTCGTCGACCCGGCGACGCTCGGCGCGCTCGACGTCGATCCGGGCTCGCACACGCTGCTCGTGCGCTCGGACCAACACGAGCGCATCTTCGAGGTCGCGTTCGACATGGCGCGCTCGGGGTCCCGCGCCATCGACGTCGACCTCGGGCCCGAGCGCGCGGCGGTGGTTCCGCTGCCCCCCGAGGTGAGGCTCGTCCCGCGGGCGGGCCAGAAGAGCTACGTCCCCGCGATCGTGAGCGGCTCGGCGACGGCGCTCCTCGGCGGCGCCGCGGTGGTGACGGGGGTGCTCGGGGCGGGCAAGCAGAGCACCTACGACGAGCTGAACGCGCGGCCGACCCCCGAGAACCTCGCGGAGCGAGACGACCTCCGGAGCTCGGGGCGGGCGCTGTACGTGGCCAACGCGATCTTCGTCGGCGCGGCGGTGCTCTCGGCGGCAGCGACGGTGTATTTCCTGGTGCGCCCCCCGCTCCTCCGAGACGCCCGGGCGCCGGCGGCGTGGCTGTCGGGCACCTTCTGACCCTCGAGCTCCGCCCGTCACCCCGAACCTCTTGGTCCAAACGAAGCTCGGGGCAAGGCCTGCTCGCCGCGCTCGATGCGGAAGCCGGCGAGGATGAGCCGCTCGAAGAGTGGAGCTGCTTCGACGACCACGCGCCGAAGGAGTAGACTTCGATGACGATGCAGCCGCTCAAAGCCCACGTGAAGAAGGGACGTCTCGTGCTCGACGAGCCCACCGACCTGCCCGAGGGCGAGGTTGTCGAGCTCGTACTGCTTGACGTGGTGCTTGCGAATGGCGGCGACGCCCTTGACGACGAAGAGCGAGCACAGCTGCACGAATCGCTTCGCGAGGGCATCCGCGAGATGAAGGCCGGCGAGACCATCGACGCTGCCGACGCAATGGCCGAGCTGCGCGCGCATCGATGAGGCTTCGTTTCGCTCCTCGGGCCTTGAGAGAAGCGAAGCGACTCAAGGCGTGGTGGCTGGCGAATCGACCGAAGGCACCTGGTCTCTTCGAGACGGAGCTCGCCGCCGCCCTCGAACGCATCGCGACCGGTCCACACCTCGGAACGTTGTACGAGCACGTCGACACAAACCCTCTTGCCCCCGCCCCTCTGCCCCCGAGACCTCTGCCCCCGCCCCTCTGCCCCCGCCCCTCTGCCCCCGCCCCTCTGGGTCGCCCAATCGACACGGGAGGCGCGCGTTCGACGAGTACCTCGTCCCCTCGATCCAAAGCGCTACTCCGAACCCCGCCGCCCGCCAAGTGACTCCGTGGTAGGCTGAGGCATGACCGCCGCGAAGAAGATCGCGACGTACGACGACGTCGTCGCGCTCCCGCCGAACATGGTGGGGCAGATCGTCTTCGGTACCCTGCACGCGCACCCCCGACCCGCGGTGCCCCACGCGCTCGCCGCGTCGGCGCTCGGCGAGGAGCTCGGCCCGCCGTTCAAGCGCGGCCGAGGCGGCCCTGGGGGGTGGATCATCCTCGACGAGCCCGAGCTCCACCTCGGCGCGAACGTCCTCGTGCCCGATCTCGCGGGGTGGCGGCGGGCACGCATGCCGGAGGCGCCGCGCACCGCGTACCTCACCGTCGCGCCGGACTGGGCGTGCGAGGTGCTCTCGCCCTCGACGAGCGCGCTCGACCGCGGCGACAAGTCCAAGGTCTACGCGCGCGAGGGAGTGACGCACCTCTGGTTCGTCGACCCCGATGCGAGGACGCTCGAGGTCCTCGCGCTCGACGGCGGCACCTACCGCATCCTCGAAGTCCACGCCGGCGACGCGAAGGTCCGCGCCGTACCGTTCGACGCGATCGAGCTCGACCTCGCCATCCTCTGGGCGACCTGAGGGACCACCCACGCGACTGACTCTGGGCACAACCAACGGGTCCCTATCAGATGCGGGATGAGACCCTCGGCTGGCTACAGAAAGAAGTCCTATTTCGTACCCGTACCGCCAGGAGAGGAAGACGCAGGCTCCACCTTAGCCACCGGCCCTCGTGGTCCGAACGATGGGGTCGACTTCACCTCTGCCCCCGCCCCTCTGCCCCCGAACCTCTTGCCCCGAACTCGAACTCGAACCCGACCGCGAACGCAAACCACCCGAGCAAGTCGGCCCACGGCCTCCGCATCGTCGAGGCACGCGCTCCTGGCTGCGCGGAGGGCCCGGTCGCGGACCTTGCGGTCATCCGCGAATCGAAATCGAGCCGAAACGGCGAGTCCCCGCCGCGTCCGCGTCCCGCCGCCCCCACGAAGATCGAGTGTGGCGCGGACCGACCGCGAGCCGTCCTGATGGCTGGGCGTCGCGACGGGGTTCGGCCATCATGGTCCGCATGCCCACGAGGAAGACGACGGGAGCGGCTGTCGACTGGAAGAGCGTCGAGCTGGTGTACGAAGACGACGGCCGCAAGGTGCCAGCGATGCTCGCCAAGCTTCGTGGCACGCTCGCGCAGGCGCGTGACGCGTATTCGTTCTTCGCCACCGAGCTCGTGCATCAAGACGCGCCTTCCCCCGGCGCGAGCGTCGTCGCGCCGCTGCTGGTGCCCATCGCGCAGGACCCGAAGTGCAAGGTCGCCGGGCCGCTGCTGCGGCTGCTGGCGACGCTCGCGTGCGGCGGCGATCCGCTCACCTTGCTCTCTGCGCAGGAGCGCCCAGTCGCCCGGGTTTACCTCGCCGCCTCCGAGCAGTGCCGGGCGACCGCGCTCGGGCTCCTCGCGTCGCGCGACGAACCGTCGCGGCTCGGAGCGGCCTTTCTGCTGGCCGCGCTACGCAAGGACCGGCCGGCGCTGCAAGCGGCGCTCCGGGCCGCACTGAAGGGCGAGAAGTCACCCGTCGTGCGGGCGACGATGCTCTTCGGCCTCGCGATTCACGCCCGCGAAGACCGCGCGGCGGATCGGCTGCTGTTCGACCGTGCACTCGCAGGAAAGAGCGCGCTGGAGCAGCTGGCGGGGCTCGTGGGCGTCGCCCTGGCCGGTCGGCTCCCCGAGAATGCGAAGACGATCGCGCCGCGTCTGCTCGAGGCGAAGGACGTGAAGGAGTTCCCCTGGCGACAGGGGAGCATCACCCTCCTGACGGTCGAGGTTCTCCGCTTCGTCGCGGCCCGTGACGAGGATCCCGCGGTGCTGCTCGGGCTGCTCGACTCGCCGCGCGTACACCTCGTCATCCCCGCCGTCGCCCCGGTGCTCTTCCCCACCACCGCCACACCCGCCTCGCTCGACGCGGCCCAGCGCGCGTTTCTCGACACCGTCACGCGCGACGCGTCGCACTTCAGGCTGGTGCGGAACCTGATGAAGGCGCGCGGGTTGCCCGACGTGGCGCTCGAGCTCCGCCGCGCGCTCGGCCTGAAGGTCGACGAGCCGCTCGACGCCAGGCACGTCTTCGAGGGCCAGCAGCGCACCCTCCGCGAGTTGTTGCTGCTCGCTGCGAACGACCCCACGACTCGAGCGCCCATCGCCGCCGCCGTCACCGCAGGGCGAACGGGCGACGAGGTGATGGGGCTCGCGGTGCAGGTCATGCGCGCAGAGGTGCGCGGCCAGGACCCTGACGGCGCGCTCGCGCAGGACCGTGTGGCTTCGGCCTTGCTTGCTGCCTGCGGCGACCAGCGCGGGCTCTTGAAGCAGCTGCGCGAGTTCGACTTCTACGCCGAAGTGCAGGCCCCCTCGGGCGCCATCTTCCTGATCGAGGGGCTGCGCGCGCCCATCGCGCTCGAGCTCGCCCGCCGCACGAAGAGCGGCGACGAGGCGCGGTTCGATCGACTGACGGCGAGCGCCTTCGACAACAAGTGGTCGGCGACGATGTGGAGCGACGTCCTGCTCGCGCTCGACCCGCGCCGCCGCACCAAGTACCTGTCGGCCGCGCTCCTCGACTGGACCAATGACTTCTTTCGGCCCGCCTTCGTGCCGGCGCTCCTCGCGACGCCGAACGAGGAGGTCGCAGCGCTCGTGCGCGAGGCCGTGAAGCGGTGGAAGGAGCGCTACGCACGGGAGCGCAAAGGCAACGGTCACGTGTTCTGCGAAGGTGCCATCGACGCCAAGACGCTGAAGACGCTGGCGCCCCGAGATCACCCGCGCATCGCCGCCCTCGCTGGTCCGACCCGCGCGTACGTCGAGGCGCTGCGCGCCGCGAAGCTGAGCAAGCTCGCCGACGCGCTCGAACGAGACCTCGACGCATTCCTCGCGATGTAGCCTCTCCTTCGTGCCGCTCCGATCCCGCGGGCGCACCGAGGCCCGAACCGAAGGTTTCGATCCGAGGCGAAGGGCGAAGGGGCGAAGGGGCGAAGGGCGAAGGGCGAAGGGCGAAGGGCGAAGAACGTAGAGCGTCTGGCCCCAAACCTCTGGCCCCAAACCTCTGGCCCCAAACCTCTGGCCCCAAACCTCTGGCCCCAAACCTCTGGCCCCGTGGCCCCGAACCTCTTGCCCCTAACCCTCTCCCCCAACCCCCAAGCCCCGAACCCTTGCCCCGAACCCGAACCTCTTGCCCCGAACCCGAACGCGAACCCGAACCCGAACGGTTCGCGCTCGCGATGGAGCAAAACCGGTCAGCGGATGAGCCCCGTGAGCAGCGCGTAGAGCCGGTCCGCGGCGGCGATGACCGCCTCCGCGGCCTCCGCCGTGGCGTCATCGGCGATCGCGGCGATCTCGACGGCGGCGGCGGCCTCCACGCACTCCCCGCGCGCGATGGCGTACACGCGAGCCTTGTCGGCGGGGCTCGCGCGCCCCGCGGCCTCGGCGGTGTTGAGGCACGCGCTCTTGGCCGCGCGGAGGGCCTGGTCGCGGAGCTTGGGGTCGCGGATCTCGGCGGCGCGCACCGCGCAGAGGAGCTCGGTCGCGACGGCATACGCGACGAGCCGGTGGTGAGGGAGTCGAGAGCGGGCGGGCGGCTTGGTGTCGGTCATGCCCGCTCGAGCGAACGATCCGTGACAGCGGCGATTGCAGCCATCGCAGCAAGTGGCGCCGCTGGCGCGGAGCGTTCGCGTCAGGGCTGA
>JAEUKG010000373.1 GCA_016794325.1 Myxococcales bacterium
GCGAGGGCGGCGTCGAGCGCCACGCGCTGCACGTCGCGCTGTAGGGCGACGAGCTTCTGGGGATCGAGGATCTGAGGGACGTCGCGGGCGGTGTCCTTCTGGCCCTCCAGGAGGAGGCGCATCTCCACCTGCGGCGGCGGGTAGCCGATGCGCACGCGGAGGAGGAATCGGTCGAGCTGGGACTCGGGCAACGGGAACGTGCCCGCGAAGTCTTGCGGGTTCTGCGTCGCGATGACGAAGAACGGGTCGGGGAGCGGGAGCGTCTGGCCGTCGATCGAGACCTGCGCCTCGTTCATGGCCTCGAGCAACGCCGACTGCGTTCGTGGGCTCGCTCGGTTGATCTCGTCGGCGAGGAGGACGTTGCCGAAGATGGGCCCTTGCCGCAGCACGAACTCGGCGGTGCGTTGATCGAACACCGAGACGCCGACGACGTCGCTGGGGAGGAGGTCGCTCGTGAACTGCACCCGGCGGAGGTCTCCGCCGACGGCGCGGGCGAGAGCGCGCGCGAGCGTGGTCTTGCCGACTCCGGGGACGTCCTCGATGAGGAGGTGGCCCTTGGCCAAGAGCGCGGTGAGGGCGAGCTCCACCGCCTCCTGCTTCCCCTCGAGCGCTGCCTCCACGGAGTGGCGCAGTTTCGCGATGAGAGGGAGCTCCTCCGCAAGGACGGCGGCAGCCGCGGTCATGAGATCGAGAATAGCATGCGCGGATTTCGGCAAGCCTGAATTCGCTGGCCGGCCCACGTTCGGGCGTCGCGCCGACCGCGAGCTGCGCTCGCGAGGGTCTGGGCGGAGGCGCAGCGTGGTGTGGGGAGATGTGCGATGCGTTGCATGGATGGTGCAACCATTGGATTCTACAATGATTGCACTCCGCACCCATCTCGGCCAAGCTGCGGCGGATGGCGGTCGAGGTCGTCAACGTCACGAAGACCTACGGTGCGGTGCGCGCGCTCTTGGGGGTGACGGCGACGTTCGAGGCTGGGAAGGTCTCGATGGTGCTCGGTGCCAACGGGTCGGGGAAGTCGACCCTGCTCGCGCTGCTCGGTACCCTCGCGACGCCGACGGTGGGCAAGATCGTCCACGGCGAGCTCGGCCGGACGCGGGAGGAGGTCCGGGCGAACCTGGGCTGGCTGGGGCACGACAGCCTCTGCTACGGGGACCTCACCGGTCGGGAGAACCTCGCCTTCTCGACGAAGCTGTACGGGGTCGGTGGCGAGGCGATCGCGAAGGCCGTGGAGCGCTTCCGTCTCGGGCCGTTCGTCGACCGACCTTTCCGCACCTACTCGCGCGGCCAGCGTCAGCGGGTCGCGCTCGCGCGAGCGCTCATGCACGCGCCCGGCCTCCTCCTCCTCGACGAGCCGACGACGGGGCTCGACCGGGCGGGCATCGAGCTCCTGCGGGGGGTCGTGCGGGAGGAGGCCGATCGCGGGGCGACGGTCATCGTGGTGACCCACGACGCGGCCTTCGTCGACCTGGCCGACAGCCGGGTGACCCTCGAGCGGGGGCGCGTCGTCACGGATTGACGGCGAGCTCGGCGAGCTCGCGGAGCGCCTCGACGTCGGCGAGCACGCCGACGGAGCCCTCGGGGACCTCGTGCACCGGGACGGACGTCCAGCGGCGGAGCTCCTCGGCGTTGCTGCCCGCGGCGCCGTCCACGCCGCGGACGAGGAGGATGGCGGCGGGGGCGGGCGTCGCTGGCCGGTCGTGCACGCACGCGAGGACGTCGTGGAGCGCCCCGAGCCGGTTGTGGGCGACGAGGACCCAGCGGGGCCGAAGGGCGGCGAGGAGGTCTGCGGCCGTCTCCCGATCGGTGAGCGGGGAGAAGAGCCCGCCGGGGAGCTCGACGACGAGCCCGGGGGTGTCCTGGGCAGCGACGCGGACGGCCTCGACGATCCGTTGCAGGGGGAGCTCGACGCCCTCGAGCCTCGCCGCGCGGGCGGGCGTGAGGGGCTGGACGAAGGTCCAGCGGGGGAGGTGTTTCACGTGAAACGTCGCCGAGGCGTCCAGCCGCGCCGAGTCCTCACCCACCTGCCCACGGGGGACCCCCGTCTCCACGGGCTTGTACGCCGCCGTGGGCCGGCGCCGGCTCGACGCGACCGTGAGGGCGCAGGCGAGGTGCGTCTTGCCCACCCCCGTGCCCGTGCCGGAGACCAGGATCACGCGACCTCGCGGATGGCGTCGCCCATCGCGCCGAGGGCGGCCGCGACGTCGTCGGCGGAGTGGGCGGCGGTGACCGTGAAGCGGAGGCGCGCCGTCCCCGCGGGGACCGAGGGCGGGCGGATGGGCTGCACGAACACCCCTCGACGGCGCAGGGCCCGCGCGAGGGCGACGGCGCGGGCCGGCTCGCCCACGACGACGGGCACGATCGGCCCGTAGCCGAGGGCGGGCAGACCGACGGCGCGCAACCCCTCCCGGAGCTGCTCGGCGCGGGCGGCGACCGCGGCCCTCCGATCGTCGGCGGCGCGAACGCGCTCCACCGCGACGGCCGCGGTGCGGGCGATCAGGGGGCTCATCCCGGTGGAGAAGATGAACGAGCGCGCCCGGTTCCACAGCCACGCGCGGAGGTTCTCCGATCCGGCGACGAGGGCCCCGGAGCCGCCGAACGACTTCCCCAGGGTGACCGTGAGCGCGTCCGGGACGACGCCGGCGGCGGCGCACAACCCACGCCCCTCGGGGCCGAGCACGCCGAGCGCGTGCGCCTCGTCGACCACGAGGGCGGCGCCGGCGGCGTCCGTCGCCTCGCGCAGGGCCCCGAGGTCCGGCGTGTCGGCGTCCATGCTGAAGTAGGACTCGGTCACGACCCACCGCCGCCCCGCGCAGGGCCTCCGGAGCGCGTCGCGGACCGCGTGGACGTCGAGGTGGGGGACGACCTCGACCCGGGCGTGCGAGAGGCGCATCCCGTCGATGAGGGATGCGTGGAGCAGGGCGTCGCTCACGACCTGGTCCTCGGGCCGGAGCACGGCGCTGAGGAGGCCCACGTTCGCGGCGTAGCCCGACGTGAACGCGAGCGCGGCGGGGAGGCCCACGAGCCCCGCGATCGCGACCTCGAGGTCCCGGTGGGCGGACCACGTCCCGCACACCAGCCGAGACGCGGTCGCGCCGAAGGCGTCGGGCACGGGCGAGGTCTCGCGCGCGAAGCCGAGGTAGTCGTTGCTGCAGAAGGAGCCGGGGAGTCCGTCGGCGTCGTCCGGAGGGGTCCGCAAGAGCCCGTCCCGCTCCAGCTGGCCCAGCTCGTCGGCGAGGTATCCGAGGGCGGGGGGATGTTTCACGTGAAACCTACATGCTCGGGCGACGCGTTCCTGGCGTTCAGTGGGCGCGGGCGCCTTCGTCGTCGAGGGCCTGGTCGATCCGCACGAGGACCCTGCGCAAGAGGTCGCGGGCGCGGCGCTCGAGCGCGCGCCGCCGGGCTCGCTCCTCCTCGAGCTCGTGGGCGAGCGAGATGGCGACGAGCGCCAGGGCCTGGGCCGGGCCGCGCCCGGCGCCCTTCACCTCGTCGACCCTGGCGTCGACCTTGGCGACGAGCTCCTTCAGCTCGTCCTCCGTCGCGGAGCTCACGACCTTGCAGCGCTGACCCGCCACGTGAATCTCGACCGTTCGCCGTTCCATGGGGGCGGATGGTGGGCGACGGCACCCACGCGGTCAAGGTGCGCAGAGGTGCAGGTCAGCGGCGGGCCGCTTCGTACGCGTAGATGAACGGGATCGCGAGGTAGACGAGGTCGAGCTGCGCCCCCACGAGCACCTCCCACGCGCGGGAGTCGCCGAGCGCGTAGCGCGTCTGCGCGAACCCCCCCACGGTGAGGTTGTAGACGCTGTGGAAGTTGTGGACCCGCCCGCCGAGGAACACTCCGCCCGAGACGCCCGGCTCGAGCCCGAGCGCGCTCCAACGGGCGTGCCCGCCTCCCGACACGGTGAGCACCGGGTCCCCGAGGGGGATGAGCCAGCTCAACCCGCCCCCCGGCTCGAGCGTGTCGAACGCGACGGTCATGACGTCCACGTAGGGCCCGAGGGCCATCTCGCGGTCGCGGTCGCGGAAGAAGAGGACGTCTCCGCGGACCCCGAGGTGGCTCGCGACGCGAGGCCCTCCCGTTCGCAGGTCGGTGAGCGCGGGGCCGGTGGTCAGCCCCGCGTTGACCTTGGGAGTGGCCAGCGCGGGAGCCGCGAGGGTCGCGCTCGCGCCGACGACAAGGGCGGCCAGGAGGGGACGCATCCTCGGGATTGTCCCACGACCGCGCGAGGGCGGTCGAGCCCGCACTGCGGAGGGGTCAGTAGTCGTTGACGTCGGGGCTGCAGGCGGGGTCGTTCCCCGTGCAGAACTGGCAAGCCGTGGCCGTGTCTTGGCCGAGGACGCAGCCCGCCTTGCAGGCGTCCTTCGCGTCCGTCGGGGGGGTGGTGCCCGCGCAGGTCCGCGCACCTGCGGGAGCGCACGCGAAGTTGATGTACTTGCCGCGGACGACGGTGATGGGGAACGGGTACTCGTTCGACTCCACGTCGATGCCGCCGAGCGTCCGGCCGAACACCTTGATGTTCGCGATGACGACCACCTCGGCGTCTCGCCGCCGGATCTCGTCGTGGAGGATCTGCGCCGCCTTCGGGCTGATCGCGACCGCCTTCATGACCCCCGGCGTGGGGGTCGAGCCCTGCGCCGCTTTGATCGTCGCCGAGGAGAGGTTCGTGAACTCGTCGATCGTCTCTCCGGTCGGGCGCGTGAGCTTCACCGTCGCTCCGGTCAGGAGGATCGTGTTCGACTCGGCCTTCACCTTGTCGGGGTTCGCCCCCTTGACGATGTTGTTCTCGACCCGAAGGACGAGCTCGTAGCTCTTGGCGATCGCCACGTCGACCTTGCCCGAGAAGAGCTGCTCCTTCGTGGCCGGGTCGAAGAGACAGACGCCGGTGTCGTTGGGCTTGGGGGGTGCCGCGACTCCGAGGATGACCACGCTCTGGTCGTTGTGAGCGCAAGCCGCGATCATCACGGCGGTGGTGGCGGCGGTAGCAGCAGCGAAAACCTTGGCCCGAATGCGGGGCATGCGTCCTCCTCGCGGACAGAGTCCGCTCTCGCACGTACGAGAAGCGTAGCGGGCGGCCAGGCGAGGAGCCAAGAAAACGGCGTCAGTCCACGAACGCACGCAAGAGCTCGGCTTGGCTGAGCCGTTCGATCGTCGCGGATCCGACCCCGCGTAGGAGCGGCACCCGAAACGTGCGACCTGCACGCTTCTTGTCGGCCGCGACGAAGGACCGTGCACGGGTGAGCTCGTGGGCCCCCGCGCGGACGGGCAAGCCGAGCCGTTGGAGGCACTCGACCGATCGGTCGACGAGCCCCGCCTCGCAGAGCCCGAGCTGGCTCGCGAGCCGCGCCTCGGCAACTATCCCGATGGACACAGCCTCTCCGTGGAGCCACTTCGTGTAGCGCGTCGCGCTCTCGAGCGCGTGCCCGACGGTGTGCCCCAAGTTCAAGAGGGCGCGCGCGCCTGCCTCGCGCTCGTCCTCGCTGACGACGCGGATCTTCCCGAGGATGGCCGCTCTCACGACGGGTGCGAGAGCGTCGACGTCGCCGCGCGCGAGGCGGTCGGCGTCCCTCTCCATGCGCTCGAAGAGCTCGCGGTCGCCGAGGAGCCCCATCTTCGCCGCCTCGGCGAGCCCGCACGCGAGCTCGCGCTTCGGGAGCGTCGCGAGGTGGGCGAGGTCCACGACCACGGCGCTCGGCTGGTAGAAGGTGCCGATCAGGTTCTTGCCGGTGGGGTGGTCGAACCCCGTCTTGCCCCCGACCGAGGCGTCGACCATCGCGAGGAGCGAGGTGGGGGCCATCACGACGCGGACGCCCCGAAGGAGGGTGGACGCGGCGAACGCCGCCATGTCGGTCGACACCCCTCCTCCGATGGCGACGACGACCGCGTCGCGATCGATGCCGGCGCCGAGGGCCGCGTCCCAGAGCGTGGCGACGGCGGAGAGGCTCTTGCCAGCCTCCCCCGGCGCGAGGGTCACGTCGCACCGCTCGACGGCGAGCGGTGCCAGCGCGGCGTCGATGGCCTCGTGTCGGGCGCGGCGGACGTTCGAGTCGCTCACCACCACGAGGGAGCTCGGTCCGAGGCTGGCCACCGCGTCCGTCAGTCGGGTTGGCGCGCCGTGGACCACGTCGACGGTGTAGGTGCGCAGCCCGAGCGGGACCGCGAGGGGGTCGCGCTCCGCGATCGCCGCGACGGCGTCGGCCGCGGCGTCGACGTCGCCGTCGTCCGTATCCACTGCCCCGTGGCACTCGGCGTACGCCTCGGCGCGGGAGAGGAGGAGGTCGTCGATGCGCCTGCGGGGATCTCCCGCCCGCAGGTTCGGCCTCGAACGCGTGTCGCCCGCCCTCTCGAGGATGGTCGACGCGCTCGCCCG
>JAEUKG010000376.1 GCA_016794325.1 Myxococcales bacterium
GCGAGGAGCGGGCGGCCGGCGCGGGTGTGCAGGCCCCCCGTCGCGCACGCCGCGAGCGCGAGCGCGCCGAGCGCGCCCACGGCCATCGCGCGGCGCCGACGCGGGGCGATCAATCCGTGCCTCCGTCCGCGGCGCCGTCGCCGCCGCCGTCGCCGCCGTCGCCCGGCGGCACGAACGGGCCCCCGTCGCGGGTCGTGTCGACGATGACCGAGCGGAACGCGTCGAGGAAGATCGCGATGGTCTCGATGTCGGCGTTGTCGACCTTGAGGCCTTGGAGCACGCCGCCCGCCACGTTGATGAACTTCGTGTAGACCGAGTCTGGGATGTGGAGCGAGGCGTGGGCCTCGGTCATGCTGCGGCAGGTGTAGCCGCCGGTGTCGCTCGGCGGGGGAGGGTAGACCTCGGGGCCGCCGGTCGCGCTCGAGAGCTGGAACACGAGGCACTTCTTGATCTGGTCGGCGGTCGGGTGCCCGTTGCCGGGCGCCCCCGCCTGGAAGAAGAAGTAACTCGCGATCTCTGGATCCTTGAGCTCTTCGGCGACGATGGCGTCGACCGCCCTCGCGATGCCGTCGCGCTTGCCGAGGCGCTCGTAGAGGATGGTCGTCGGGCCCGCCTCCTGCTCCGGAGCGACCTCCGGCGCGTTGGCGTCGGGGGTGGTCGCCTTGGGGGCGGGATCGTCGCTGCTGCACGCGGCCACGACTCCGCCGACGAGCGCCCCGGCCGCCGCGACGACCACCGCCGCGGTGAGGGCCCAACTGCGGTTCCATGCCTTGGGCGGATCGTTGTTCATCTCCGGCAAGGTGCCACGCGCCGTCGGGTCCATCCAAGCCGAAAGGACCGAAAGGTAGGACACGCAACGACACGACACGGGCGAGGCGTCCGACGCGGCCTCCGATGACGGGCGGGAGACCCCACGAAAACTCGGGCCGGCGCCGGGGCGCGAGGTGGGTGCCGGCGAGATGCGGTAGCATCCGCGGCCATGCCGCTCTCCGCTGACATCGCTCGCGCCATCGACCAAGCCGTGGAGCGCGAGCGCGCCGCGCTCGCGACGCTCTCGAAGAACATCCACGAGAACCCCGAGCTGCGCTTCGAGGAGCACAAGGCCGCGGCGTGGATCGCCGAGCTCTGCGAGGCGCGCGGCTTCACCGTCGAGCGCGGCCTCGCGGGCATGCCGACGTCGCTCCGCGCGCGGGCGGGCAAGGCCACCCCGCGGGTCGCCATCCTCGCGGAGTACGACGCGCTGCCGGAGATCGGCCACGCGTGCGGTCACAACCTGATCGCGACGAGCGGCGTCGGAGCCTTCTTCGCGGTCGCGAGCGTGGTGGAGCGGATCGGCGGCGAGGTCGTCCTCCTCGGCACCCCCGCGGAGGAGGGAGGCGGCGGCAAGATCAAGATGATCGACGCCGGCGTCTTCGGCGAGATCGACGCCGCGATGATGTTCCACCCGTTCGATCGCGACATCCTGGCGCACCCCGCGCTCGCTTCGTGCTGGTACACGTTCCAGTTCCACGGCAAGCCGGCCCACGCCGCGGCCGCGCCCCACGACGGCGCGAGCGCGCTGACCGCGTGCATGGACACGTTCCGCCTGGTCGACGGGCAGCGGGTCCACTTCCGCGACGGCGTGCGCGTGCACGGCTTCGTCACCAACGGCGGGCAAGCGGTGAACATCGTCCCGGAGACGGCCGCCTGCGAGATCAGCGTGCGCGCGCGCGATCTCGAGGAGCTCACCCGGGTGCGCGCGATCGTCGAGCGGTGCGCGCGAGGCGCGGCGATGGCGAGCGGGGTCGAGGTCGCGATCTCGGTGCGCCAGGGCTACCGGGACATGCGCAACAACCTCGCGATGGCGCGCACGTTCGGCCACCACATGGAGGCGCTCGGTCGCGCGGCGCGCGAGACCGACGGCCGCGTCGGCGCCGGCAGCACCGACATGGGCGACGTCTCCCACGTCGTGCCCTCGATCCACCCCTACCTCGGCATCGTCGACGAGGGCGCGTGCCTCTGCCACGAGCACCCCTTCGAGCGCGCGGCGGGGAGCGAGCGCGGCCTCGAGACGGCGCTCGTCGCCGCCAAGGCGCTCGCGCGGACGTGCGCCGAGGTGCTCGCCGACCCCGACCTCTGCGCGCGAATCAAGGCGGAGTGGCGCGCTGGCTGAAGGCCGCGCGCGCCGCGACCTGCGGCGTGGCGCTCGTGGCGGTCGCGCCCTCGGCCCGCGCGGCACCCGAGCCGCCGCCCCGGCCCGCGCCCCCGGCCCCGCCGCTCGTCCCCCCCCGCGCGGTCGAGACGCCTCGAGTGCCCTATCCCGATGGGGCTACTGGGGAGGCGGCGGTGCTCCTCGAGCTCACCGTCGCCCCCGACGGATCCGTCAAGGACGTGAAGGTCGTCGACGGCAAGGAGCCGTTCGCGTCCGCGTCCGTCCTCGGCGCGTCGCGGTGGAAGTTCGAGCCGGCGCGCCGCGGTGACTCGGCGGTGGCCGCGCGCATCCGCGTCCAGGTCGACTTCTCGCCGCCGGTGACGGCGCCGGACCCGCCCGACGGCCCACCGGCGTCGCCCACCGCGCCCGCGCCCGCCAGCTCCGCCTCGGCCCGCCCGGCGGGGGCGCCCTCGGTGATCGAGGACGTCGAGGTCGTCGGCGCGCGGAAGGAGGTCGGGCAGACCACGCTCGGCGGCGGTGAGGTGCGCCAGCTCCCGGGCGCCTTCGGCGACGCGTTCCGGGCGATGGAGGCCCTGCCGGGGGTGACTCCTATCCTGAGCGGGCTACCGTTCTTCTACGTCCGCGGCGCGCCGCCCGGCAACGTGGGCTACTACCTCGACGGCGTTCGCGTGCCGCTGCTCTACCACCTGGGGCTCGGGCCGAGCATCGTGCACCCGGGCCTCGTCGATCACGTCGACTTCTACCCCGGCGGGTTCCCGGCGCGCTTCGGTCGCTTCGCCGGCGGCATCCTCAGCGGGGAGACCCGGCCGCCGGCCGCCGCGCTCCACGGCGAGGGCAACGTCCGCCTCATCGACACCGGGCTCTTGATCGAGGCGCCCATCGGCAAGGACGTCACCGCGCTCGCCGCCGGTCGCTACAGCTACACCGCGCTGCTCCTCACGTTGATGGCTGCGATCGCGGGTCAGAAGGCCCGCCTCGACTACTGGGACTACCAGACGCGGGTGGCGTGGCGGGTGACCAAAGACGACACGCTCAGCGTCTTCGCCTTCGGCAGCTACGACTACCTCGGGGCCGAGACCGACGGTGAGTTCAAGGACCTCTTCAGCACGCAGTTCCACCGGCTCGACCTTCGCTGGGACCGTCGGCTCGACGGCGGACGCATGCGCCTCGCGTTCACCCTCGGGTACGACGCCACCGGCACCGAAGACGTGATCGGCGTCCGCGATCGGATCGTGGGCGCGCGCTTCGACTACGAGAAGCGCCTCGCGCGGGACCTCAAGGTCCGCGTGGGGAGCGACGTCTGGCTCGATCACTACGACCTCACCGACACCCCCAAGCGTCGCGACACCGACGTGACGGCGAAGGGCGAGGAGAGCAACGCGTCCGACGACTCGTCGCGGATCTACCCGCCGCGCAACGACGTGGTGATGGGGGCGTGGATCGACTTCGTCTACAAACCGCACCCGCGGGTGGAGGTCGTCCCAGGGGCGCGGGTGGACTATTTCGGCTCGGCGCAGCAGACGATCGTGAGCACGTCCGGCGGCTCGTCCGTGCTCTCCAACGGCGGCGCCGGGGTCCCCGCCTTTGACCCGCGCCTCGCCACCCGCGTCCGACTCCACCCGCGCGTGACCAGCGTCGAGCAGGTCGCCGTGTCGCACCAGCCGCCGTCCTTCTTCGTGCCCGTTCCCGGCCTCCAGATCGGGCGCCTCAAGACGGGCCTCCAGACGGCGCTCACCCTGAGCCAGGGCTTCGAGGTCGACCTGCCGTACGACTTCACGTTCACGCCGACCGTCTTCTCCCAGAGCTACCTCGGGCTCACCGACTTCGCGTCCACGTGCGTAGGCCGATCGTCCGACAGCGACAACGGCTGCGTGGACGAGCGCGTGCGCGGCCGCACGGTCGGCCTCGAGGTGTTCCTGCGGCGCTCGCTCACCAAGCGCTTCACCGGCTGGCTCTCGTACACGCTCTCCAAGACCACGCGCGCCACCAACGCGCCCGTGGAGATCGTCGACCTCGGGCGCGTCCCTGCGAGCCCGGTCGAGCAGCGCGAGTTCTTGCGCGACACCGTCAAGCGCGGCCTCGCGGGGACGATCCCCGGTGAGTTCGACCGCCGGCACGTGCTGAACGTGATCGGCGCGTTCGACATCGGCGCCGGCTTTCGCGCCGGCGGCCGCTTCGTCTTCTATACCGGTACGCCGTATTCGCCGAAGATCAACGGCATCGACGTCCCGCCCTACAACTCGCAGCGCATCCCCGATTTCTGGCGGGTCGACGTGCGCCTCGAGAAGCGGTGGAAGCTCCGCGATCCCGCGTACATCTCCGCCGTCATCGAGTGGATGAACGTGGCCTTCCGCGAGGAGGCCTTCGGCGTCGAGTGCGTGCGCGAGGAGGGCCGCCTCTACGATCGCTGCGGGGCCCAGATGATCGGCCCGATCACGATCCCCAGCATCGGGCTCGAGGGCGCGTTCTGACGGGGCGCGCCTACGAGTGGCCCGGGGCGCGCGGCGAGTCGACGTAGCGCGCGACGACCGCGCGGAGGTCTTGGGGAGCGAAGGGCTTCTCGATCCGCTCGTGCTCCGAGGTCGCGAGGAACTGCCGAGTCCCCTCGTCGACGACGCCGCCGGTGACGAAGACGATCCTGCGCGCGGCCCCGGGGTCGATCGCGAGGACCTCCTGGTAGAGCTCCATCCCGTTCATGTGGGGCATCATGAGGTCGCACAGGATGACGTCGAAGCGCTGCCCGGCCTGGAGGAGGCGGATCGCCTCCCGTGGGTCTTGGGTCGAGACGACGACGTGTTGCGTCTGCAAGAGCCGCGTCATCGCCCGCAGCATCCCCGGCTCGTCGTCGACGAGGAGCACCCGACCCACCCGCGTCTTCTCGGCGGCGCTGGGCACGGCGGCGTCGAGGGCATCGGCGGCGGCGACCGGGAGGGCCACTCGGAACGTGGTCCCCTCGCCGACCTTGGTGTCGCAGGTGAGCTCTCCGCCGAGCCCGGTGACGAGGCTGTGGGAGATCGACAGTCCGAGCCCCGTGCCCACACCCACCGGCTTGGTGGTGAAGAAGGGGTCGAAGATGCGGGGGAGGATTTCGGCCGGGATCCCGGGGCCGTTGTCGGCGATCTCGACGACGACGACGTTGGCCGCGGGGTCGTGCCGCGTCCGCACGACGATCTGGTTCACCTCCGGATCGGAGGTCTTGAACGCCTGAGCGGCGTTGACCAGGAGGTTCACGAAGACCTGGGCCAAGCGCGCCTCGTCGCCGAGCACCTTCGGCACGGGGCCGAGCTCGCTCCGCACCTGGGCCTTCAGCCGGAGCTCGTGCATCGCCATGTTGACCGAGAGCCTGAGCGCGCCCTCGACGTCGGTCGGGCGCGAGCTCCCCTCCTCGCGGGAGAACGCGCGGAGCCCGCGGACGATCTTGCGAATGCGCTGAGCCCCCTCCTCGGCCTCCTGGAGGACCTCCACGATCGACTGGAGGCGGCCGGAGGGTGACCCGCCCGCCATCGTGCGCACCTCCTCGAGCGCGAACTCGATGTTCGACAGGACGTACGCGAGGGGGTTGTTGATCTCGTGGCCCACGCCCGCGGCGAGGGTGCCCGTCGTCACGAGCCGCTCCTGGCGGGTGAGGCGCTCGCGCATGATCGCTCGCTCGGTGACGTCGTAGACGAACGCGAGCCCGCGCTCGATCGCGCCGCCTTCGCCCCGGAAGGGGACGAAGGTCACGTCGAGCCTGCGGTCGGCGACCGTGAGGTCCATGCGCGCTTCGGCGCCGCGCCAACATCGGGACGCGAGCTCGGCGAAGCGCGCTCGCTGGGCGTCGGGGACCCAGGCGTCGACCCGCTCGAGCACGTTGCGGGCGGCCGGGCTCACGGCGCCGAACGACTCGCGGACGACGAGATCGGAGTCGAAAACGATCACCGCGGCGTTGGGGATGACCTCGAGGATGGTCGCGAGGAACGCGCGTTCGGTGGCGATCTCCCGCTGGCTCAGCGTCTCGCGCGTGATGTCGCGGAAGGTCGTCACCACCACCCGGTCGCGGTCGTCGGTCGCGTCGGTGAGCTGCGAGTTGATCCCGAGCCACACCTCGTCGCCCGCGGGGCGGTGCACGCGCATGACCACGTCGCGCATCGGCTCCCCGGTCCGCAGCGTGACCATGGCGGGGTGCTCGTCACCGGGGAACGGGCTGCCGTCGGCGCGGAGCGCTCGCCACCGCGGGTCCATCGACGTGAGGCCGATGAGCTGGGCCTTGGGGAGGCCGAGGATCCTCTCGGCGGCGCTGTTGAAGCCGATGATGTGGCCCGACGTGTTCTGGACGACGACGCCCTCGCCCATGCCCTCGAACAGCGCGCGCAGGTGGGATTCGCTCCGCGCGAGCGCGGTCTCCTTGGCGCGCTGCATCGTGATGTCGCGCCCGGCCGCGTAGAGCATCTGGCCGTGAACCACCACCTCCCACGACAGCGTGACGTATCGCCCGTCCTTGTGCCGGAACCGGCTATCGAAGCCGCCGGTGGTCGCCTGTTCGCGGACGAGCATCCGCGCCTCGTCCTTCGTGCGCTCGCGGTCTTCGGGGTGGACGAGGTCGAGAAAGCTCGTCCCGATCAGCTCGTCGAGCCGCCACCCGAGCACGGCGGACCACGACGGGCTGACCTCGACGAAGCGATCTTCGGCGTCGACCGCGCAGAGGAGGTCCAGGCTCAGCGCGAAGAAGCGGTCGCGAATGGCGAGCTGGGCCTCTCGCTGCGCGAGCATGGCCTTGCTGCGGCGGAGCTCGAGGCGCGCCATGACCTGGGCCGCGAGCACCTCGATCTGCTTCTGCTGCGCCGGCGTGAGCGCCCGCGGCTCTCGGTCGATCGCGCAGAGCGTGCCGAGGACGTGCCCGTCGTGCGTTCGCAGCGGCAGGCCGGCGTAGAAGCGTACGCGGGGGTCGCCGGCGACGAGGGGGTTGTCGCGGAAGCGCTCGTCCTCCAGCGCGTCGGGCACGACGAGGGCCCGGTCGTCGCACACGACGTGGCCGCAGAACGAGACGTCGCGCGGCGTCTCCGGCGCGTCGAGGCCGTAGCGCGACTTGAACCACTGGCGCTCCGCGTCGACGATCGACACGAGCGCGATGGGCACGTCGAGCAACTCGGCCGTCAGCCGGGTGAGCGCGTCGAGATCCTCCTCCGGCGCGGTGTCGAGGATCGCGTACGACTCCAGGGCGCGGAGGCGCCCCTCTTCGTCCTTTGCTGGTCCCGGCGTCTTCATGTCCCCCTCTCGGCCTCAGCCGACGCCGTTCTTCGTCAGCCAAGCGAGGAGGCGTCGCCACCCGTCGTCGGCTGCGTCCTTCTTGTACATCGGCCGGTAGTCCGCGTGGAACCCGTGCTGGGTGTCGGGGTACACCACGATCTCGGAGCCGCTCTTGCCCGCCGCGATCTCGCGCTTCATGAGGTCGACGTGACCTTGAGGGATGCCGTGGTCGTGATCGGCGTAGAGGCCGAGGACTGGGACCTTGAGGTCGGCGGCCACGTCCACCGGATGGCGCGGAGTGAACGCGTTGGGCGGGCCCGAGAGGCGGCCGTACCACGCCACGGCGGCCCGGAGCTTGGGATTGTGTGCAGAATACATCCAAACGGCGCGGCCGCCCCAGCAGAAGCCCGTGATCGCGGCCTTGGTCACGTCGGCGCGCCCGCTCCTGCCGGCCCACGCGAGCGTCGCGTCGAGGTCCTTGTTCACCTGCTCGTCGGGCACCTTGGCCACCACGTCGCGGAGGATCGCGCCGATGTCCGCCATCTTCGCGACGTCGCCCTGCCGGGCGAACAGGGAGGGGGCGACCGCGAAGTAGCCCGCCTTCGCCAGCCGGCGGCAGACGTCCTTGATGTACTCGTGGATCCCGAAGATCTCCTGCACGACGAGCACGACCGGGAGCTTGTCGGTGCCCTCCTTCACCGCGCGGTAGGCGGGCATTCCGCCGATGTCGACTGCCCCCTCGACCAGGCCCTGGGCGTCGGTCTTGATCGCGTCGGCGCGGACGGGATGGGTGGCGAGGGCGAAGCC